>CAMLEM010000172.1 GCA_946479005.1 uncultured Chitinophagaceae bacterium
GATCTTTTTTAATAAGGCGAAGCTGGCGGCATCGAGGATATAACAAAAAGGTTCATTCACAACATAGAGATGGTTTTCACCCCGGGAAAGAACAATATCGTCAACCGATGCGTTTGACCCGGTAAGGGACGCGATGTAATTGATTTTACGGCCCAGGGCATCCACCGAAAACAGGGAGTCTCTCAAAGAAAAGAACCAGGACCGGGTACCAGCAACGCCAAGCGTGGAGCCCGGGAGGGGAAGCGACACTTCAATCTTTCCTTCCCTTGCATTGAAAACCTGTGGTGACCGTTTTGCGCCCAATAGTATCATTGTATCCGTTCCCGGTTGCCTCAGAATGGAAGTGATGGGCGAGGAGCCACCCTGTTCCCTGCGTTCATAAATAAGCGTTTTGCTTACCAGGTCCCAGCAGGCCACACTGCCATTCCTGCCGCCGATCAGGCATTTCCTGTCCTGGTCAAAAAAAGCGAATGATTCGATCACTTCTTTCCCGGGAAAATAGATCGCGGCGATCTCGGCGTTCGCCTTCCGGCTGTGGATCTTCAGCACTTCATCGACTTTGAAATCCCGGTAGATCACCCAGTCCTCGTTCCCGGGAAGCTGGTTATCTCCCGGCATCCAGTGGTGGTCGGGCAATACCAGTTCGGTTCTGCCCGAAACCAGGTCCACTCGTTGCGTTCCCCAGGATACGAACCAGATCGATTTTCCGTCGGCCGAGAACCGGGGTTTCATCACAGGCCCCATTTCATTGTAGAGTTCCCGTTGCCGGAGCGACATATAATGTTCATTCCATTGTTCGAAAGGCAGGTCCTGGTCGTAAATGGCTTTGTAGGTTTGTTCGAAATTAAAAGTCGTGAAGTCCACGATCCAGGGATTTCCACCGGAATGCCCGATGTAATAGTCGCCGGTTTTGCTGAAGACGAACTGGTCAGTGATGCCGCCATACAACTGAACGGATTTGGACCGGACTAAATCAAGCACCACTGTATTGCTGTCCCCTCCACAATAAATGAAGAACCGGTTATCCGGGGAGAAACTTCCTTCAGAACTTAAACTTCGCTTCGAGATGCCCCCGGAATATATTTTCCCCTGGTGAACATAGGAACCGGTGTTCATATCAACAATGGAAACCAGGGAGTCGGTACTGGTGAACGCCACATACCTGCCGTTCTCACTCATCCTGAAATCGAGTATGGGTTTGCGGGGCCTTACCAGCAGGCTGGTCACTCCCTTTTCAAGATCATAGCGGTAAGCCGCCGAGTCGGCGCAAGCGAAGATCATTACCCCTGGATTCGCCGAATAGCAAAGGATCTTTTGGGTGTAATGGCCGGGGGAAGGAAAACTTTTTATCAATGTGCCGCTGAACGGATCCCAGATGCGGATGGTGGAATCATATCCGCTTCCCACCAGGTATTTTCCATCGGGTGTGAAATGGATGGAATGCTGGCCTGTACCTGGTTTGAAACCGGACATTAACTGGTAACTGAAAGTATTCCATAGAAGGATGCTGCTGTCCTCCGCGCTGCTGGCCAGGTATCTCCCGCCGGGATTGTAAGCGAGACAGGTAACCGCGCCTGTATGCCCTTCCAGGGTGCGTACCTGCTTTCCTAATTGCACGTCCCAGATGCCGATCGTATTATCGTTGCTGGCCGTGGCGAAATAGCGCCCGCTTGGAGCGGCGTAAGCAGTGTACCCGAGGAAATGGGTGCGCTGCATATTGAATTTGATGCCGGCCGTGTCAAGCACGGCGGATCTCACTGACTGGATCCACTGGAGTCCTTCTCTGTTATCACGCTCTTTGAATTTAGCGATGGAAACATTTAGAAAGCTGTCGCACTCTTCCATCAACCCAAACCCTTTTTTCCGCAGGGCATCGAAAAAATATCCCCAGCCCTGGATTTCCGGGCGACCTGTAGCCCTTCCGTAACAGTGAAGTAGGCGGCATTGGGACAACAGGGTTCCGAGATGATTCTTGTCTGTTAACCGGAGTGCCTCATCGATCCAGGCCGATGGAAAATTCTCTGCTTCCGCCTGGCGCGCGACATTGGCTGCTCTCGCGATCAGTTCAGTGGCCGATTTCTCGTTCCCAAGAATATAGGCTCTTGCGTCATCTTTATCCAGCAAGGCGCCGTTCATCACCCAGGAGGCATAGATCTCCGAAAACCGGAGATCATTTCCCCGATAGCTGGTGGAGTAGCGGCCCATAAAATGAAAGAAATAACTGAAGGAAGCCTGGTCTGCCTGGCTGATCGCCCGTATTACATTCATTCCTTTGTAGATCCCGTCGGGTATGGGATGAGAAAGTTTATTGTCGAGGTCGAGCGTGTCAGCAGCAAATCTTTGTATCACTCCCTTCATCTCTTCTTTCAGTGCGAAGCTGAGATCATTCAACAGGTTCCGGTCGGAGTAATGATAAAAGAACCGCCTGTTGAAAAGGTCGCGGGCATTGTCATTGGAGCGCCAGGTATAATTCTGGAGGTAAGCATCCCGGAGAGGGGAATCCAGCAGCTGGGAGGGAACATCCACCGTGAGCAATACCTGCCATCCTTTGGGACCAGGTTTGTAATCGTTCTTCGGCAATGAAAGGAAGCATTCGTTGGGTGTTACACGCAGGAGGGTTCCCATCAGCAAAAAAATCCCCGATTCCTCCCGGCCGTATTCGCTGAGCGTATAGATCTGGGCCTCGCTGCCGTTTTGCGTGGCGGAGATGCCATCATAGGAACCGGCGTCGATGGTGACATATACGGAGTCCGCTGTTTCTCTCAGCACGCTATCAACAGTGAAAAAGACTTTCTGTTGAAGTGGGTTCGTTGTCGCGGGATAGTTGAAGGGGATATTGTTCGCCTGGATGAATGAGTGCATTCGATTCAGGGTGCGAAACACTGAAGCCCGCAGGGGCGCGTGGTGTTCATATTTCCTGGCATTCAGGAGGGCTTTGTAACAATGGTCGTGCGATTGTTGATAATTTCCCAGCATCCAATGGCATTCCCCAATACCCTGGAGGGTTCGCGTTGCCGAGTAATAATCCATCAGGTTTTTCGTCTCCGCGATCTTCAGTGCTTTTTGGAAATGCACGAGGGCTGAATCGTACTGGCGCGCGGCAACCGATTCCTGTCCTTTTGCAAATAGATTGCGAAAGGCCAGGGAGTCCGTATTGACCTGGGCGGTGGCGGGGATCCTCCAGGAGAACAGGAATACCAGGATGAGGTGGCGCATCTCCAGTAAACTTCGGAAAAAATTAGAATGGTTCACTACCTTCCCCCAGGTATTTTCAAACCCCGCTGTTTTTCCACGTCATTTGCGTGTACACTAAGCAGCTGTGTCCAGCTTACCCCCCTCAAAGCCTCGTATAAAAAAACAACACCTTATTCCAGTCACCATTTAAACGCATCACGGAAGGGTAACCATTGTCCAGGTATGTATAGGAATAGGTGCCACCCTCTGGTGGACCGGGCGGGTGCTGTCTGGTGGATTGTACGCTGATCAGGTTGTTCTTTCCATAAGAATAACTGGTATAAACATACGTCTCGGCCTCGAAATTATCATAATTTCCGAGGTACCGGATCGTAATCCTTTCAAATGGATTGGGTTTGTTATCAAACGCAAACTGTGTGCTGACAGCGTCCATCAATAGGGGTGGGCCAACCGGTGTGATCCAAGTTGAATCGAGGCCACTGACGCGGTTACCATTTACGATAGAACGAGTGTAAATCGTGCTGTCCTGGACAGTGGTAATGTTATTTACAAGGTCGTAATTGACCACTTTTTTTAAATACCGGCCCCCCGGCAATTCTGAGAAATATGCGACAAAGCTGTACGGGAACGAATGATTCATCGTGGAATCTTTGATGACAAACCCATTGGAATAAGTAAGGTAAAAACTAATGCTGTCCGCTGAACCCTGGTAGCGCTCTGTGACCTTATAAGGCAGGGTATCATTATTGTGATAAAAATAGCGGTAGATCCAAACATCTGCAGTCATTGTGGGATTATCGTATTCCGTGAAAACCTCGAGGGCCTTTCTTTTTTGCGCATCGTAGGAGTATACGATTTTATAAAAAGTATCCTGGCCGGACACCTGGGTGGTATCCAGCGCAATGATGCTAGCGAGATCGGTGCTGTCGCTGGTTGTTCTTTCGGGCAGTTCACCATCAATTTCTTTCTGGCAGGAGATGATCACGGACAGGATGGATATGAAGAATAGATAAAAATAGATATGTTTCATAAGCTGATGGCGATGGAGACTATTAAGATACAATAATGGAAAGAAAAATTTGAACTAACAACACTATTTTGATCTTTCCAGGTGGTATGCCGCAGGTCTCGCGGATTTGTTTCGCAAATCTCGAACGAGGCTGGAATCGTTTCGGCCTAAGTTTTCCTATCTGCGAAATCTGCCTGTATTTTAATCTGCGAGATCTGCGGGAAACGGCTGTTGCCGCAATTTCAATCCACGATCTTCACCCAGGTATTCTCCAGCCCCACTTCCCTCACCAGCTCGTTGAATACCCTTGCGTTATCAGGATGCAGCCTTACACATCCGTGTGAAGCGGGACTTCCCAACTTTGAAAAATTGCCGGTGGTGGTCCCGTGGATCGCGTAGCCTCCCTTGAGGAAGACC
>CAMLEM010000173.1 GCA_946479005.1 uncultured Chitinophagaceae bacterium
CCCGTCTTTTGCTTCAATGATGATCTCGCGGTTACCTCTCTTCACAGCCCCCATCATTACCACACCGTCGATCTCTGATACCACGGCAGGGTTGCTGGGGTTACGTGCTTCGAAAAGTTCGGTCACACGGGGAAGACCTCCGGTGATATCTCTCAGCTTACCGAGGATACGGGGGATCTTCACGATCACCTGCCCTGCTTTCACCTCATCGCCTTCGTCCATAATGATATGGCTTCCTGTGGGCAGGTTATATGATTTATTGTCTTTGCCTTCTACGATGATCGATGGGATCTTCGTCTTGTCACGGGTCTCGATCACCACTTTTTCACGGTGACCGGTCTGCTCATCCGCTTCTTCGCGGTAAGTGACACCCTCGATGACGTTGTCGAATTTCACACGGCCATTGATCTCGGCCATAATGACGTTATTGAATGGATCCCAGGTACAGATCACATCTCCCTTGCTCACTTTCTGGCCGTCTTTCACGTTCAGCGTAGCTCCGTAAGGAATATTGTTCGTGATCAGGAGGCGATCATTCTTGGTATCAATGATCCTTACCTCGCCCGTACGCCCTATCACCACCTGGGTCTTTTCACCCTGGTTGTTCTCGATCGCTACGGTCCTCAGTCCGTCGAACTGGACATTACCGTCGAATTTCGCAAGGAGTGTGGATTCAACGGAAGCAGAACCTGCCACACCACCCACGTGGAAGGTACGGAGGGTCAGCTGTGTTCCGGGTTCACCGATCGACTGAGCGGCGATGATACCCACGGCATCTCCTTTCTGGGCGATATTGCCGCTGGCCAGGTTCTTACCATAACATTTCACACACACACCACGCTTGCTTTCGCAGGTAAGAACGGAACGTATCTCAACGGTTTCAATGCCTGAGTCTTCGATCTTGCGGGAAATATCCACGGTGATCTCATCACCGGCAGCTACGATCAGCTGCTCGCTTACGGGATCATACACATCGTGTAATGAAGTACGCCCGGATATCCTGTCGCTCAGCGGCTCGATGATGTCCTCGTTATCCTTCAGTGCAGAGGTGGCGATACCGCGGAGTGTTCCGCAATCTTCTTCTGTGATCACCATATCCTGGGCCACATCCACCAGACGACGGGTCAGGTAACCCGCATCGGCTGTTTTCAGGGCCGTATCGGCAAGACCTTTTCGGGCACCGTGCGTGGAGATGAAGTAATCCAATACGTTCAGTCCACCCTTGAAATTTGAAAGGATCGGGTTCTCAATGATCTCGGAACCTGTGGAGCCTGATTTTCTTGGCTTGGCCATCAATCCCCGGATACCGGCAAGCTGCTTGATCTGCTGCTTGGATCCCCTCGCTCCTGAGTCGAGCATCATATACACGGAATTGAATCCCTGCTTGTCGGTGCTCAGCTCGCGGATCAGGGTTTCCGTGATGCGCGTATCCACACGGCTCCAGATGTCCACGATCTGGTTATATCTTTCGTTGTTGGTGATGAGGCCCATATTATAGCTGTCCCATACCTCGTCTACTTCCACTTTCGCATTATCCAGCAATTCTTCCTTCACATCGGGGATGATCAGGTCATTGATGTTGAATGAAAGTCCGCCCTGGAAGGCCGTACGGAATCCAAGGGTCTTGATATCATCAAGGAACTTCGCTGTTTTTGGAACGTTCGTGATCTTAATGATGTCACCGATGATCTCACGAAGATTCTTTTTGGTGAGCAGGGCGTTCACGAATCCCACTTCGGCGGGTACGTGCTGGTTAAAGATCACGCGGCCAACCGTGGTTTCGATGAGCTTGTGCTCGAGCAAACCATCGGCGTTGCGGATATTCGTCTTCACCTTGATCCAGGCGTGCATATCCACCACCCCTTCATTGTAGGCGATCATCACTTCCTCAGCGGAATAAAAGGCCTTGCCTTCACCGCGAACGGTTTCCTTATCGGTACTTCTTTTCCCTTTGGTGATATAGTACAAACCAAGCACCATATCCTGTGAAGGAAGGGTGATGGGCGTACCATTCTGGGGATTCAAGATGTTATGGGAAGCCAGCATCAGCAGTTGCGCTTCCAGGATCGCTGAATGCGACAAGGGCACGTGTACCGCCATCTGGTCACCATCGAAGTCGGCGTTGAAGGCCGTACAAACGAGCGGGTGAAGCTGGATCGCTTTTCCTTCGATCAGTTTGGGCTGGAAGGCCTGGATGGACAAACGGTGCAGTGTGGGGGCACGGTTCAGCAACACCGGGTGGCCTTTCAGAATATTTTCAAGGATATCCCAAACCACAGCTTCCTTCTTGTCTACCAGTTTCCTTGCAGACTTCACTGTTTTTACGATACCTCTTTCAATCAGTTTGCGAATGATGAATGGCTTAAACAGCTCGGCAGCCATATCTTTGGGAAGTCCGCATTCGTGGAGTTTCAGTTCAGGACCCACCACGATCACAGAACGACCTGAATAGTCAACACGCTTACCAAGCAGGTTCTGGCGAAAACGTCCCTGCTTTCCTTTCAGCACATCACTCAGTGATTTCAACGCACGTCCGCCTTCCGCTTTTACAGCGTTTGACTTACGGCTATTGTCGAACAATGAGTCCACCGCTTCCTGCAGCATCCTCTTTTCATTACGCAGGATCACTTCCGGTGCCTTGATCTCCAGCAATCGCTTCAGGCGGTTGTTGCGGATGATCACGCGGCGGTAAAGGTCATTGAGGTCAGAAGAAGCGAATCTTCCGCCATCCAGGGGAACGAGGGGCCTGAGTTCCGGCGGGATCACAGGTATGTATTGCATCACCATCCACTCGGGGCGGTTGGTGATCCTTGTATTTGCATCACGGAATGCTTCCACCACGCTCAGCCTCTTCAACGCGTCAGCTTTACGCTGTTGCGAAGTTTCTGTGGCTGCCGCGTTACGCAGGTCGAAAGACAACTGGTCCAGGTCGATGCGCTGGAGCATATCGTGAACCGCTTCTGCACCCATCTTCGCGATGAACTTGTTGGGATCATCATCGGGCAGGTACTGGTTCTCCTTGGGAAGGGTTTCCAGGATATCGAGGTACTCTTCTTCTGTAAGAAGATCGCCCGCATTCTGCCCTTTGTCCACGCGTACACCCGGCTGTATTACCACGAAACGCTCGTAATAAACGATGGTCTCCAGCTTCTTGGAGCTTACGCCCAGCAGGTAACCGATCTTATTGGGCAATGATTTGAAATACCAGATATGAACCACGGGAACCACCAGCTTGATGTGTCCCATTCTTTCACGACGCACTTTCTTCTCCGTCACCTCCACACCGCAACGATCACACACGATCCCTTTGTAACGGATGCGCTTGTACTTTCCGCAGGCGCATTCATAGTCCTTCACAGGACCGAAGATCCTTTCGCAAAACAATCCATCCCGCTCCGGTTTGTAGGTACGGTAGTTGATCGTTTCCGGCTTCAGCACCTCACCGTAGCTCCTTTCCAGGATATTATCCGGGGAAGCAAGTCCGATGGTGATCCTTGAAAAAGCCGCTTTGGGTCTGTTCTCTTTCTTAAGTGCCATATTATTAAACTTCCTTTTTAATTATTCAAATTTCAGATCAAGTCCGAGTCCGCGTAATTCGTGAACCAATACGTTGAATGATTCAGGAACACCGGGTCTTGGAACATTCTCGCCTTTCACGATCGCCTCATAGGTCTTCGCGCGGCCAATGATATCGTCGGATTTAATGGTCAGCAATTCCTGGAGAATGTTGGAAGCTCCATAGGCTTCGAGCGCCCACACTTCCATTTCCCCGAAACGCTGTCCCCCAAACTGCGCCTTACCTCCCAGCGGCTGCTGGGTAATAAGACTGTATGGTCCGATCGAACGGGCGTGCATCTTGTCGTCCACCATATGGTGAAGCTTGATCACGTATATGATACCCACCGTCGCTTTCTGGTGGAATTTCTCACCGGTTTCCCCGTCGTACAGGTAAGTGTGTCCGTACATCGGTATTTCTGCGCGCTTGCAGTATTCAGCGATCTCTTCCACGGTAGCACCGTCGAAAATGGGTGTTGAGAATTTCAGGCCGAGCTTTTCACCTGTCCACCCGAGTATGGTCTCATAGATCTGTCCCAGGTTCATACGGCTAGGTACCCCCAGCGGGTTCAGCACCACATCCACAGGCGTTCCGTCTTCGAGGAAGGGCATATCTTCCTGGCGAACGATCTTGGCAACAATACCCTTGTTCCCGTGGCGTCCCGCCATCTTATCTCCCACTTTCAGCTTCCGCTTCACAGCGAGATAAACTTTCGCGAGTTTCAACACACCGGCAGGTAATTCGTCACCGATGGAGATATTGAATTTCTCTCTCTTGTAGCGGCCCAGCTCCTCGTTGTACTTGATATTATAGTTGTGAAGCAGCGTGTTGATCTGCTCATCCACTTTCTTGTCGCCGGTCCAGCCCAGGGGGTTGATATTGGCATAATCCAGTCCCTGGAGATTCTTCGCCGTGAACTTACCGCCCTTGGCGATCTGCACTTCTCCGAAATTGTTGCTCACGCCGGCCGAGGTATGATCTCTCAGCAGGGTGGTCAGCTTTTCCAGGAGCACTTCCTTCAGCTCATCCTCATTCTTTTCGTGGGTTCTC
>CAMLEM010000174.1 GCA_946479005.1 uncultured Chitinophagaceae bacterium
CGGCACCACTAGGGCCAATGTTATTTTTCTCATTTTGTGTTCCCTCCCGGCATTTTGTTGAAAGACCATTCAAACCGCAGCAGGAAATAGCGGCTGACCCGCTGAAAGCGGTCGTCGGTGATGGCCGTATTATTTATGGTTCTTGTGAACCCCTTATTGTCATTCAATATGTCGTTCGCTACCAGGCTGATCTTGCCGGCGTCCTTCTTAAAGATCTTTTTCGAGATGGTCGCGTTCCAGATCACGAGGTTGGTATTGCTTGAAAATGCTTCCAGCCTCTCCCGAAGATCCGCATTGAGGTTGCTGATGATCTCGATCTTACCGGGCAGATCAATGTCCAGGTCGGCTCTCCCCCCGTAAGTATAATAATTGTTCTTTTGAAGACTCGTGGATTGGGAGGTCGACGAGTTGTATCCCATCGCGGGGCCCAGGCTGAATTGATACTTATCGGTCTTCATAAAACTGAGCCTTAGCGAGAGATTCATCCCATAGTAATTCGTGCTCACTTTCTGGCCATCTACAAAATTGATGTAGCGTCCGCCATTCCCATTCATATTTACCGCATAACCCGGCTTCTTTTCCCCCGCTGCCTTTTCGAAGTTCCCGCCCATATTCCAGAATCTATTACCGTTCACATTCACCGGGAAGTAGGTACGCTTTCCATTCGCGTCGAAACTGCTATTCTGCGTGATCGCGTTCTGCTGGAAATTATAGCTGAAATAAAAGAAGGAGTACTGCTGTTTCAGGACTTTGTATTGATTGAAATTGAATGAAAGCCCGTGATTGAAGCCTACCTTGAGATCGGGGTTACCGACATACTCATTCAACGGATCCGTATTGTCGCGCAGGGGCTGGAGCTGGTTGATCGTGGGCTGGCGGGTGGTTCCCCTGTAGTTCAGGCCGATGTTCATCTGCTGCTTAGGCATCAGGTTGAACTGGGCCTGGGGAGTGAAATTGGTGAAATTGAAATGGCTGACCGTATTATCGTCCAGGTTATTGAGCTTCAGGTCAACGGTTGACAGTCCCACACCGAACCCCATCCGGAGCTTCTTACCCACATATCTCAATATCGCATTTCCCGTATGGGAAAAAGCATCCAGCTCAAAATTGTTGCTGAATTCATTGACCAGGGTGATGTACTTTCCATCCAATCCTTTTTCAAATGTGTTCCGGTGGGAAATGGAATTATTATTATTGTAAGAATATTCCACCACCATTGACCAGAGGGTAGTGAGCGGTTCGACAAAGCTGGATTTCAATCCCAGGGTCGTAGACCGGCCGTCAAATATCTTCATCTGGTCCACCGTGTCGGCCTGGTCGAAACTGCCATTCTGGAAATAACGGATCCTTGTTTCATTCAGGCCTGAATTATCATCAGCGGTAACACCAAAACGAAAGACCGTTTGCCAGATCCTGTTCTTCTTCCTGAAAAGCTGTTTATAAGTTAACTGGTTGTCGGTTTGCTTCCTGTCGGTGACATTATCGTATTTCCGTGAACTTGTGTTGATGGTATCGCGGTTACCGTCATAAAATTCACTCAGGTCTTCACCGATCGTATGGCTTGTTTTTAATGTATTCACCGATGCAAGCTTGAGGCTTGCAAGCGAATCGATTTTCCATTCATATTTCAGGTTTACCGCGTGCTGCTGGTTCAATGCGTCTTTCTTCGTGAACCGGTCATTGAAATTCAGTTGGGAAGGGCGGATGTTTTGAATAAATGTGGACCCCTCGTTAGTCGTATTAAGACTGTTGTACCGGTAAGAAATGTTTACGCTCTGCTGGTCCCCATTCCACTTGTTGGAAAAAAGTCCGCCGGCGGTATAAGCATCGGGCAAACCCCTGAGGTTCCAGTCGTTGAATTCATCATTACCCCCGAAACTGTAATAAAATCCGCTGAGCTCGTCGAATTCCATATCATTCTCAATGCCGAGCTTCTGCCGGTCTTCCCAATTCAGGCTTCCCGCGTTGATATTTGTTTTCGTTCCATAAACGGAAAACTTCTTCTTACCCACAAACCGGTTGAACATCGCCTTTGCATCAAGGAAATCCTGGAAATCCGTACCCAGGTGATACCTTCCAAAAGAGCCTTTCTTCGCGTCATCCTTAAGTTTGATATTCACCGTTTTTCCTTCAGTGCCACTTGTCATCCCTGTCAGGTTCTGCTGTTCGGATTTTGTATCGAAGACCTGCACTTTTTGCACGGCTCTCGCTGAAATGTTTTGCGTGGCCATCGTGGGATCATCCCCGAAGAATTCTTCATCATCTACCAGCACCTTATCGACGCGTTTGCCCTGGGCTACGATCTCGCCCTTGCTGTTGACGGTAAAGCCTGGCAATTTTTTAAGGAGCTCTTCTACGGTTGCTCCTTCCTTGGTCTGGAAACTATCTGCGACGAACTCGGTGGTGTCGCCCTTGATCCGGATGGCCGTGCCTGTTCGAATGACCACTTCGTCAAGCAGCTTGCTTTTGGGCGTCAGGAAAATCTCATTAAGTTCAAGATTCCCTTTCAGGCTCACAGCCTCCATATAATCTGCGAAACGGGGATAGGAGATCAGTAAAACATATTCACCATCGTCGATCCGGGGAAATCGGAATTTTCCCTCCGGGTCGGTGCGTGTAAAATCAACAAGGGTGGTATCTGATCTCCTCAGGAGGCTGACCACTGCGTGTTCCAGTTTCTTTCTATCGGTGCTGTCTGTGATCCGTCCGCTCAGGTAAGAATGCTGTGCACTGGCACAGGAAATTAGAAAACAAAAGATAAAGGTTGCAGTTAGTTTTCGCATTGACGTTTGGGAATGGCACCAAAAATAATCCGGGAAGTATGAAAGAGGTAGTGGAAACTTGTTAAATGGGTCTAAAATCGTGACCTGTGGTAGTTCCTGGGCAGATGGGACAAATATGATGCAATGCCGGTTATCGGTTAAATTTACATATGGCAACACCCCGGAAAGGATCTCCCAGGAAGAACATCACCGGAAGACAGGAGCCGGGACCTGCCCCCGGCAAGGACCTCCCTTACGAGGCCCTTCATTTTGTGGACACTTCGAAGGCAGTTTGGAATTATTCCCTTTTAAACGATGAAGAAGTAGCCAACTTCCGCAATGGGACGAATTACCAGCTGTACAAAAAATTCGGATCACACTCCATCCGGGTACATAAGGTTTGGGGAATGTACTTCTGTGTGTGGGCGCCAAATGCCACTGCCATCTCCGTCAAAGGTCATTTCAACCAGTGGAAGAATCACGAATACGAGCTCTTTCCGCGATGGGACAAAAGCGGGATCTGGGAAGGATTCATACCTCATTTCAAATGGGGAGAAGCCTACAAATACCACATCACCGGATTTGCCGGCAGGGAAATGGATAAAGGCGACCCTTTCGCGAATTTTTGGGAGAAGCCCCCGCACACAGCCAGTATCAGTTGGGACCTTTACTATTTATGGAATGACCAGGAGTGGATGAAGAAAAGAAAAAAGTTGAATGCACTCGACGCTCCCTGGTCGGTTTATGAACTTCATCTTGCCAGCTGGCAACGCCCGGGTCCCCTGGAGGGATCGTCCTATCTTTCTTACGATGAGCTCACCAACAGGCTGGTGCCCTACGTGAAAGAAATGGGTTTCACTCACGTGGAGTTGATGCCGGTCACCGAACATCCTTACGACGGAAGCTGGGGATACCAGTGCACGGGTTATTTTGCACCCAGCTCAAGGTTTGGGGATCCGCAGGGATTGATGCGCCTCATCGATACCCTTCACAATGCACATATCGGTGTCATTCTCGATTGGGTTCCTTCACATTTTCCCTACGATGCACACGGCCTGTTTATGTTCGACGGCACGCATACGTACGAATACGCCGATATGCGGAAAGGCTTTCACCCCGACTGGAACAGTTACATCTTCAATTATAAAAGGGGAGAAGTGCGTTCCTTTCTGATCAGCAGTGCCCGTTTCTGGTTTGATGTTTTTCATATCGACGGGATACGGGTGGATGCTGTCAGCTCGATGCTGAAATTAAATTATTCCCGTAAGGAAGGGGAGTGGGAACCCAATGAGCTCGGAGGAGACGGAAACCTTGAAGCAATCTCCTTCGTGAAAGAGCTGAACGAGACCATCTACCGGGATTTCCCGGATGTACAGACCATTGCAGAAGAAGCTACGGACTGGCCCGGCATCTCCAAACCAACCTGGGAGGGAGGCCTTGGCTTCGGGATGAAATGGATGATGGGATGGATGCACGATACGCTTGATTATTTCGCCCTCGATCCTTTGATGCGAAGGTTTCACCAGGACAAATTCTCATTCAGCCTGATGTATTTCTATGATGAGAATTTTATGCTGCCGCTCAGCCACGATGAAGTGGTACACGGCAAAAGCCCGATGATCTATAAAATGCCCGGTGATGAATGGAAGAAATTCGCCAACCTGCGATTGCTGTACACTTATATGTGGACCCACCCGGGCGCCCGCCTGCTTTTTATGGGAAATGAATTCGGGCAGAGCCGGGAATGGGATTACTCTTCTGAACTTGACTGGCATTTATTGCAGTTCGATCTGCACAGGGGTTTGAAACAACTGGTGACCGATCTGAATGCGC
>CAMLEM010000175.1 GCA_946479005.1 uncultured Chitinophagaceae bacterium
GTGGTCTCGCTTGCGACCGACGCGATCCTCGCCGCGCTCAAGGACCACGGCGTGAAGCAGAAGATCGCGATCGTCGAGCCGTACTATCCGGTGATCCAGCCGCGCATGCAGTCGTTCTTCGGACCCGCCTTCCTGGGCCTGGCCCAGCAGGGAGAGCAGCGATAGAACGAAAAGAGACCAAAAACTCTTGAGTTTGTTTGACATAGTTGAAGTTTTAATTTAAAGAAGCAGAAATCCGGAATGTATGATGCCTGCCTACATCAACACATTCCGGGTATTCTTCTGCTATATCATTGATCACCGGATTTTACTTTCCCGGTTCCGATCTCAACCTTGGTAGAACCATCTTCTTTCCATTTCACCTTATCCCATTCCTGCTTGAACTTGGTATCATCGCCTTTCTCACTTTTATACTTGCTGTTCCAGTCCTTGATCTTCATTTCACCTGCCTCCCATTTCACTTTCCGGCCATACCGGTCCTTCATCTTTAGCTCATTTCCGTCCCATTTAACCTTATTGTCATCAAAGGCCCATCCCGCATCCGTTTTCACCACCATTCCATTGGCAATAATGCCGGTAACACCGTGTACGGTATCGTAATCCGCACGGTCCGTGTATTTGATCACATACCAGTCCACTGGCATCGTGGTCACTTTATTCACCGTTACCCATTTCAGTGTATCGTAATAGACCGAAATGGTTTCTCCGGTGTTCAGGTCCACATAAGTATAGGCATTTGATTTCAACGCTTGCGGGTCTTTCTGTGCAAAAGCCGTTGAGGTAAGTGTACATAGGGAAAGGGAACATAAGACAGCTACCAGACTCATCTTTTTCATACAAACTGTTTTATTGATTGAATTTAGACACTCCAGTAGAAAACCATTATTATGCCATTGTAAGGCTGCCTCCCATAAAAAATTCCGCAGCCTCATTTAAAGCTTGCGGAATTAATGGCATATAATATAAAAACGAAGTCAGGGTATTAAACAGGACCGGGGGGGTTGTGGACGAATCTCCCCAACTCAGGCCCGCAGGAAGCTCCTCAGTAAATCCTTATTGCCGGAATTGCGGAGCCTGTCGAGCGCTTTATCGCGGATCTGCCGAACTCGCTCCGTAGTGATCTCGAAACGCCGGCCGATCTCATCAAGGCTCATCGGGTAATCAAAGCCGATTCCAAAATAACAGCAAAGCACCTCCCTGTACCGGGGAGGAAGCAGGCCCAGACAGCGTTTGATCTCAAGACCGAGGGACTCGCTGTGCTCGATTTTTTCATTCGCCCTGTCCGCATTCGTGTTTTCCACCAGGTCGATCAGGGAACCGTCTTCTTCATCATTGAGAGGAGAATCCAGGCTAGTGTGCATATCCTGGTGTGTTAAATGCATTTCCACCTCGGCAACGGGGATACCCAGCTCATAGGAGATCTCTTCAGCAGAAGGGTGACGGTCGAGTTTCTGCTCCAGCCTGGCACTGATGCTCCTGATCTTTGCCCGGGTGGCGACCTTGTTTAAGGGTAGACGGATCATCCTTGACTGTTCAGCCAGTGCGTGAATGATGCTTTGACGGATCCACCACACGGCAAAGGAGATGAATTTGAATCCCCTGGTATGATCGAATTTTTCAACGGATTTGATAAGCCCCAGGTTTCCTTCATTGATCAGGTCGGGAAGTGACATTCCCTGGCCCTGGTATTGTTTGGCAACGGAAACCACGAAACGCAGGTTGGCTTTTACCAGCTTATCCTTTGCCAGTTGATCGCCTCTCCGGATCCTTTCCATAAGTTGAACCTCTTCATCTGCGGGGATCATATCCACCCGGCTGATCTCCCTCAGATATTTTTCCAGGCTGGGCGATTCCCGGTTTGTGATCGACCTGGAAATTTTTAACTGTCGCATTGATCTTAGTTTAAATAAACAATTGCTGGTGGCAATGAGATGACAAAGCAACGAAGCCCGGAGAGCGAAATAAATAGATTGTTAAAGGATTGTAATGTCGCCAGATAGAACGGCAATGTAGTATCAGAGCTACAGGGGAGGTCGTTCCGCTTTCAATTCAAGTATCTTATTATAAACATCCATAATACCCTCGCGGATCCTGGGCCATTCATACTGCGCTAACCGGTGTTCGCGGTTTGAGATAAAGCGGATATCCAGCCAGGGTGCGTGGATCATCTTTTCCCTGGCAAAGCCTGCGTTTGATGTGTCAACGATGTTGTCATTAACTCCCTGGATATAAACCACGGGTACCCGTATGTTTTTCCAGTAAGGAAGCATTTTTTCGAGTTCTTCCCGGTGATGTACTTTTTCCGTATTCGCCGACCGGAAAAGGCGGGGGATGAACCACCGGATCGACCAGTGCTCGATGATATACGTGAACCAGAAATATGTTTCCATCCCCGGCCCCAGGGAGGGCCCGGTGAGCACCAGCCCATCCACCAGGTGTGGATAATCCATTGCCATACGACAGGCCACCGAGGCGCCATAGGAACCCGCAACGATAATGATGGGGTGTTTTACGGAATGAAGGCTGTCCAGTAAGGGCCTGATCATCGCTGCTTGTTTCTGAATGGAAGGTTCAGGGTCGCCAAAACCGGAATATCCGTATCCCGGCCGGTCCACCGCCAGGCAGTGAAACCGGTTACGGATCATCGTGTCGGCAAATCTCCCCGCATAATAGCTGATGGAACCGGGTGAACCGTGCAACATTAACAAACCAGGCAGGGAATCGCTGCCGGAACGGACATATCTCAGCTTCCGGTTATGACTGGTATAATAATGGATAGAAGCATCCAGATCCCTTTCGCGATAGATCTCTGATAATTCTTCGTCAGATCTCCGGAACTGCACGTAATGATCGAAGATCAGGCAAGCGATGATGAACAAACCGGTCAAAACGATCACTGTTCGCAGGATCCTTCGGAGCCACCGGTATTTCCGGGCAGGCTTTCGGGGCTTGTTCATAATTCATTTTTAGATCAGGACCAACATTAAAAAACGACCGGCGGGGAAAATTACGGGCAAATTAAGCACGCATCGTAATTTTAGCCGCCGACAAAAACATAACTATGAAATTAACAAACATCATTCTTTTTAGTTGCGCGCTGGCCTTTTTTTCCTGTAATGACCAGAAGACCGCCAATGAGACCACCGAAGAAGGTTTCGATGATATGGATGAGGTAGTGAACCCGAAGACGGAAAAGAAAAAAGTCACCTCGCGGGATTACAGTGTCACACCGGAACTGGCTTACAATAATGTTTTTCTCGACAGCCTCGCTATGGAGCGCTATATCACCCGGAGAAACATAGAAGATAAGAAGATCGCCCGCCGAATCCGCAGCTTTTACAACGCGCGGAATTACCAGTACGCCTGGTTCAGCAACGACGGGATCACCGAACAAACCCGTTTTTTCTGGAACCAGTATGATTATGCCGTCAATCACCAGAATGACAGTTCCCTGATCAACGAGGATTTTTTCAAGAAGGCAGAGAATCTGGTGAACCAGGAAGATCCTGTTTTCAGGAAAAACGACAGCTCCCAGCTGGAACTTGAGTTCGCCTTCACAGAACATTTCATCCGGTACATCAACAGCACCTATGAGAAAGGATACGTGAAAAGAAAGGAACAGGAGAAGTTCATACCCATTAAAAAGCTCGACCCGGTGGTGATGGCGGATTCCCTTCTTACCAAGAAGCACAAGGATGACAAATATTACGAGCAGGTCAATGACCTCTACGCCAAATTGAAGGATAACCTGCAGCTATACCTCGACCTGGCACGGGCTGGCGGCTGGCCGGAGATCGATTTCGCGAAGGGTACCATCAAACCGGGCCAGGAAAATGCACTGGTCCCCGCTATTAAACATCGCCTGAGGCTGACCCGGGATTATCCGATCGCTGATACCAGCAATATTTTCACGGATACCCTGGAGCTCGCCGTAAAAAAATTCCAGCGCCGCCACGGCTATTCTGAAACAGGCACCATTACACCCCAGCTGGTAAAAGAGATGAATGTGCCTGCGCGGGAGAGGCTGATGCAGATACTGCTGAATATGGACAGGATGAGATGGTTGCCGCAAAAACCCACCGGCCACCTGTTCATTGTGAACATTCCAGAATTCAAGCTGCACCTCTACGAAGGAAATAAATTGCTTTGGGATATGGTAGTGGTTGTGGGAAAGCAGGGAAATAATACAATGATGTTCAATGGAGACCTGAACCAGATCGTCTTCTCCCCATACTGGAATGTACCCAATAGCATCATCAAAAGCGAGATCGAGCCGGCTATTGCCAGAAATCCAAATTATCTCGACAACAAGAATATGGAACGTACGGCCAATGGCATTCGTCAAAGGCCGGGACCGGGCAATGCGCTCGGAAAAGTGAAATTCATCTTTCCCAACAGCTTCAATATGTATTTTCACGATACGCCATCAAAAAGTCTTTTTGAAAGAGATAAACGCGCTTTCAGTCACGGCTGTATCCGCCTGGCAGAACCCCAGAAAATGGCGGAATGGTTGTTGAGGAACGATCCGAACTGGCCCAGGGATAAGATCGTTTCGGCGATGAAT
>CAMLEM010000176.1 GCA_946479005.1 uncultured Chitinophagaceae bacterium
AAACCGGGGCGATCAGGTTCAATGGATGTATTTGTTGCTAAGTACGTAGCATTTCGTGGATTGTTGCACGAGGGAGACCATTCAATGGGTCAAAAGGAAGAAATCCGGGATGAAAGGTGGATGTCTGAGATGATCATTTAAAAAGAAACTTTCCTTTCGCGCTCCACCAGGGATAGTATTCCATCCGAAGCCTGCCCGTCATCACAGCGGTATCAGAATTTACCATCGCCTGCACTTCCGTGGAATCTTTGCAATCCATAATGAAGATGCCCCGAAGATCGCCGGAGCCCGATCCCATCGGTCCTGCCATTATTAGTTTGCCTTCGGCTGCCAGCCGGTTGATGTTGGCCATATGACCCGCCTGGATCTTTGCGGCTGCTTCTTTATCCTGGTCGCGGTTGGGGCCCGACTTCAAAAGCACCAGCCAGTATCGCTTCATTTCATTTAGGTAAACGGGTGTGTCGCTCATCAGGTCGTAAACCGGCTGGCTGGTGATAGGCGCGGTTTTATTCTGGCAGGCCAGGAAGCTCAGGATGACCAGGAGGGGCAGGAGGAATTTCATAACCGGGGTTTTTTCTCCGGAAATATATTCTTTTGTTGAGAGATTTTCTGACGGATCTTGATCACCGGATCCCTTTAACTAGCGTTAGGTTCCCGAATAGATCTGTGGTTTAAAAAAACTAACTTTGCACCTCAAAATTCTCTGATGGCATCACGTACTGACCAGTTTCAAAGTCCCGATTATTTTAAGGCCGATGACCTCCTTACCGATGAACAAAAACATATTCGCGAAGCGGTTCGCAACTATGTCAAAAAGGAAATATCTCCCATCATTGAAGATTATGCACAAAAGGCCGAGTTCCCGGAGCAGATCGTAAAGCAATTGGGTGACCTGGGTTGTTTTGGCCCAACCGTGCCGGTTGAATATGGGGGAGGTGGACTCGATTATATTTCTTACGGGTTGATGATGCAGGAACTCGAGCGGGGGGATAGCGGGGTTAGATCAACGGCTTCGGTACAGGGTTCGCTGGTAATGTTCCCGATCTACCAGTATGGCAGCGAGGAACAACGAAAAAAATATCTTCCTAAACTGGCAAGCGGGGAATGGCTGGGTTGTTTTGGCCTCACAGAACCTGATCACGGCAGCGATCCAAGCAGTATGATCACGCATTTTGAAGATGGCGGTGATCACGTGATCCTCAACGGAGCCAAGATGTGGATCAGTAATGCCCCCTTCGCGCAGGTGGCCGTTGTTTGGGCAAAGGACGAGAGCGGTGAAATTCGCGGCCTCATCGTGGAAAGGGGAATGGAAGGTTTCAGTACGCCCACCACCCACGGTAAATGGAGTCTTCGTGCTTCGGCTACGGGTGAGCTGGTTTTTGATAACGTGAAAGTTCCAAAAGAGAATATCCTTCCCAACGTGAAAGGATTGAAAGGTCCGTTGAGCTGTCTTACCAAGGCACGATATGGTATCGCCTGGGGCGCATTGGGCGCGGCGATGGATTGTTATGACACCGCGCTGCGCTATTCCCAGGAGCGGCAGCAATTTGGCAAGCCCATAGGTTCTTTCCAGCTCCAACAGAAAAAACTGGCCGAGATGTTGACCGAGATCACCAAGGGACAGTTGTTGAATTGGCGGCTGGGGGTGCTGATTAATGAGGGGCGTGTAACTCCGCAACAGGTAAGTATGGCCAAGCGGAATGCCTGCGAAGTGGCCACAAATGTTTGTCGCGACGCCCGGCAGATGCTGGGAGGAATGGGCATCACCGGGGAATATTCAGTGATGCGTCATATGATGAACCTCGAAAGTGTGATCACCTACGAGGGTACGCACGATATTCACCTCTTGATCACAGGGATGGATGTCACGGGATTCAATGCATTCAAATAAAAGAACAGGTGGGCTTTTAGTATGAAAATATTCCTCATCGGTTTTATGGGCTCCGGGAAAACCCATTACGGGCGCCAGTTGGGCGAGAAGCTCGGGCTTCCCTTTTTTGATCTCGATGAACAGATCAGTTCCCACGTGGGTAAGGAGATCGTACAATATTTCCAGGAGGATGGCGAAGAAGCGTTTCGCCTGACTGAAAAGGATCTTTTACATATCATCACGGAGAGCCACGATAGTTTTGTGATGGCCTGTGGTGGCGGCTCACCCTGTTATTTTAATAACATCGATTATATGAACCAGGAAGGCACGACAGTCTGGATCAATACACCCACCGAGATCCTTTTCGAGCGACTGGTGAAAGAAAGAGAGCGTCGCCCGCTGATCAGGGATCTCTCCGATGAGAAGCTTCGTTGGTTCATTCATAAGAAGTTTGCCGACAGGCGCATTTATTATGAACAGGCCGAAGTGAAGATGGATGATGAGCCGCTGGAGATGGATCAACTCATTGAAAAAATTTTCCGTGCATAAGCGTTTTCTTGCCTGGGCTGCCATCCTGGGAGCCACCGGTGTGGCCCTTGGCGCTTTCGGAGCTCACGGACTCCAGGAGATCACAACCGATCCGGCCATTCTAAATAGTTATGAAACGGCGGCCCGTTACCAGATGATCCACGCCCTGGCCCTGCTGGCCGTTTCCATCCTCGCGATCCACCAGGCCTCGCGTTGGATACGCTGGGCGGGCATTTGTTTTATTACAGGGATCTTTTTATTCTCAGGATCGCTATACCTGATCACTTATTTGAAAATAGAAGGAAACAGCGTGGGCCTCCTCGGACCCATAACGCCTTTGGGCGGGTTATTCTTTGTCCTGGGATGGATAATGCTCCTCCTCGCTGCCCTTCGGAGCAATGGCGTGAAAAGGTAGGGTAAGGATCGTTTTAACGCCTCCATCATTTCCAATGCTGATCGTGCCCCCGATGCTTTCCATTCGTTTGCGGATATTTTTCAAACCATTCCCAAAAAGCCGGAGCTTGTCGGGATCCATTCCCACCCCGTTGTCCCTGATCGTAATGGTGAGTTCCTCTTCTATGGAAATGTCGATGGTAACAAGAGTAGCGCGTGAATGTTTCAGCGTATTGTGCAGGGTTTCCTTGATGGATAGAAAGATATTCCGCCGCTTATCTCCCGAGATATCAAGGGCGGGGATCTCTACAGGGGTGGTCACTTTACAAGTAATGGGTGTGTTCTCGAAATACTCGTGGGCATAAGCCCGGATGTAAGACACCAGGTTGTCGAGCGTGTCGTTGCCGCTGTTCATACTCCAGATGATGGCGTTCATCTTGTTGAGCACATCGTCCGCCGAGGCCGAGATCTTATCGATCTCCTGGGGTGTATTCTCTTTCATTTTATTCCTCGCAATCTCGCTCATCAGCCGGATGGCTGTCATACCTGATCCCAGTTCATCGTGCATATCGGCAGAGATCCTTTCCCGCTCGTTCTGCTGGGCCTTGTACACTGCCAGCTGTTTTTCATATTCTTTCAGTTTATTCTGCGCCTTCAGTTCTTCTCTTTCCCGGGTCTGCTCAATGATGCTCCTCCGGTTCTTCTGGTTCAACCCCGCCAGGAAGAATACCAGTTCCAGCAGGAGCCCGGTTTCATAATAAAACAGGGACGAGCCCAGGATGCCCGGAAGTTCGCGCAGGGCCGGGTTCATAATAATGAATTGGGAAACCAGGGAGAATACAAAAAGGCAGAGATTGCCCCAGAACAAATAACGCATCAGCCTGTCGTGCCACTGTCGCACACTATATAAAAGGAATACCAGCACCATCACCAGCAGCAGAAGCTTTGTAATGGTTTCTATCCCATTGTCGATCTCAAACCGGTCGCTGAAATAATGGAACAGGCTGTAAGTGACCATTGATACCAGCAGCATCACAATACCCACGTTATACAGCTTATACAGGAAAGGATACTTCCTGCGTGTTTCCAGGAACCGCTGCATAAAGATCATATAGAACATAATGCCCGATCCCTGGAGTATGAAATCCAGGTAGCTTTCGAAAAAAAAGCTCAGGCGATTGGTGTGAAAGCTGAAGATCGCCTTGCTGAAAAGCATCAGGCTGATGAAGAACGCGTATCCCGAGTAATACAGGAATTCCTTGTTGGCCCCCTGCAGGTAGTTCGATATCGAGTAAAGGATCATCATCAGCAGCAATCCGCAGAAGATATAGGTCATCAGGTCAGTGTCCGTGTTCTTCAGACCGAGACCTGAGAAGAAAGCCGGCACATAGTCGGGATGCACAAGCCTGGGCCGCGTGGTATTGATGTAGGTCCGCACAAACTGGAGTTCAGCCAGGAAGGTGGCTGAATCTCCGGGCTCCAGGCTCAGTTGCCTGAACCCAATATGATCGGGATGTTTCGGGTAAACCGCGGGAAGTTTTTGATATAAGCCTTTCACCTCGCGGTAGAGATCGATCTTTTTGTAATAAAAACCGGGGAAAAAATAAACCCGGCAAACCGAGTCGGCGCTGTTAAAGAGCCTGAACTTTAAAAAAAGTGTGGAAGTGACCCGGGAAGCGGGAATGGTATTTTTATGGATCAGCCCTTCAGTGAAATTCTTGCCGTTCAACATTTGTTCCGGGCTCCCTTGCCTGCCCGCGTCCACAAA
>CAMLEM010000177.1 GCA_946479005.1 uncultured Chitinophagaceae bacterium
CGAACTAAGTTGGAATGTTAGAAGGCCGCCTCAACAGGCGGCCTTCTAACATATTAAAATCCTTTTTTCTTATTTGACTCAAGAGCTGGCAGGGTGAAATCATCCAGCGCGCTTTTTTCACGAATCATTTTCTCAATATCCGCAATGGAACGGGGAGCGAACCTGGAAAGCAGTTCATATCCATCCTTTGTGATCAGCGCATCATCTTCTATCCGAACTGCAATTCCCCACCATTTCTTATCGCATTTGCTGTCGTTGGGGATGTAGATGCCGGGTTCTATGGTGATCACCATATTCTTTTTCAGCGGCCCATAAGCGCTTCGGTCGTGCACATCCATCCCGATATGGTGACCCAGTCCGTGCGGGTAGTATTTATTGGCTTCTTCTTCCGTTTTGGCCACACCCAGGTCAACCAATCCTTTGGTAATAACATCCCTGGCTGCCTTGTTGATGGCTGCCCAGGTGCAACCCTCTTTCAACAACCGGAAGGCCGCTTCCTGCGCGTCGTACACCAGTTGATAGATCTGTTTTTCCTCCTCGCTGAATTTACCGTGGGCGGGAATGGTCCTCGTTACATCGGCTGTGTAACCGTGATACTCTGCTCCCACATCCATCAGCACCAATGAATTCCCGATTCGGGTTTTTGTATTGGTCTCATAGTGAAGGATACACCCGTTTTCACCCGACCCGACGATCGCGCCGTATCCTGCGCCTTCCGCGCCGTATTTCTTATGAACGAATTCGTGCAGCCCCTGGATCTCCAGCTCTGACATATTGGGATGGACGGCTTTCATCACTTCATTCTGTCCCTGACAGGAAATTTCGACCGCTTTACGGAGAAGCACCATTTCCTCCTCCGTCTTCACTTCTCGTAATGCCCCCGTGAGGGTTCTGTATGCGCGGGTGTCAAAGCGTTTTTCCTTTGAAAGATCCTCGGGGATGGAAGCCTTTTCCCGGAACTGGAGGATGAGATCGAAGAGGTCGGCCCTGTTTTGCTTACTGTCGGCAAGGTCCTGCGGAAAGCCATCAAAAATGATCTTATCAAATTTCGAAAAATCGACCGGGAAATCTTTGAACTCATCGCTGTTGTAAACAGAATGAATACCCAGTTTTTCCTTTACACCTTCGGTGCCCAGTCGTTTTCCGTTCCATTGTTCCGCCAGGGCATTCCGGCGCTGAACGAAGAAAAGTTCTTTATAGCTGTTTCCTTTCTCATTCTTTTGTTCATTCTTAAAGATGAGCAGGAGGGAGTGAGGCTCTTTGTAACCTGAGAAGTAATAGAGGTCGGGATTCTGGTGGTAGAGATAGTCCACATCATTGGAGAAGTTCCGGGTAGGATAGGCAAAAATAACCATCACAGAATTTTCCGGCAGGATCTCCCGGAGGGCTTCCCGGCGGCCGGCGTGAAAGGAAGCAGGGAGATAGTCTTTGGGTTCGTGGTCTTCCAGGCTGGCGGAGGGTTGCCCGTACAGAAATGTAGTTCCGGCAAGAATGAACAGGAAGAATAAGATTCGTTTCATTTGGCTGAATATTGTTCCTTAAAACTAAGGGATGGGACCGGAGTTTGGAGGGGAATTTATATGAATGGGGTGAGAGGATCGAATAAAAAAAGGAATCAGGAGTTTAACCTCCCGGTTCCTTTCAATACTTAACGGGTTAAGGCCGGTCAATCATCGTCATCTTCTTCGTAATAAGCATCTTCACTGCTCTGGTAATGTTCCTCCCAGGCTTTTACCATCTCATCACTAAGGCATTCGATGATATCGTGAAGGGACTCTCTTTTCAGCTTCCATTCCGTTTGCGTGGGATCATCAAAACGCTGAATGAACAGGCAATGATCCGACTCCACAGCCACTTTGATCAACGTGATCGGCGAATCTTCTTTTTCCTTCACCAGGTAATAACAACCGGTTTCCAGTAAATCGTACGAATACATAACACCTCCCTTTTAAAAATCAATGAATCCTTTAACCGGGTTAATAAATCCAGAACTTAATGAGAACTCCAAACAGTATGATTGGTGGGAATTTGAATGGGTCAGTGGGCATTCCAAAATTAGGAGATTGGCCCGTTCAGAAAATGCAAATTTTCGTCCAGAGACCTGGTTGATCTCAATAAAAACCTTGTAATTGTTTGATATTCAAGGTAAAATAAATTTTATCGAGAAAATAATTCACATTGGGAATCAAAGCTTTACTGGCAGCTGACAGAGCCCGCATACTGCCAGTTCCGCAGAATTGCCTCCTTTGAGAACTCAAACTGGGAACGGGTTTCCTCGGCCGATCTTTCCACCAGTTCCTGGTTCTGCCTGAGGGTGAATTCTCCAAACAGCTTTCCAATATTCCCGGAACCGGGCTGGTTCATTGTCCAGGACAGGGCAGGGGCACCGCAACTGAAATCGAAATTGCTAAAGGACACTGTTTTCACCGAAGGAAAATCGAGCGTGCGGAAATGGACTTCCTTTTTATTCATATCATACACTATTCGCCATTTCGTATGGCTTCCCTGGGCGACCTCTGCCAGGATTTTGAAAGCATAATCCACAGCATTGGTTTCCGTTGGCTGGGAGGCATAGTGCTTCACCAGGTTACAGGCTTTGGCAAACCTTTCCAGTGAATTATCCCTGAAAGCGGCTTCTGAAGCGCCGGACCCGGAAACCCGGCTAATGGACTCGCCATAACGGTTATTGGTCAGCACCGGGTAAGGCAGGTCCTTCCCCTGGTGCACCACCATTTTTCCATCTAAAAATTCAATGGTCGCCGTATGGCCCATTGCATCCGCCACGAGGTAATGCAGCGGCGTGCCCTGCTTTGATATCCGTAAAGATTTATCCGAACTGATCACATCTTCTACCGAAGCGGAATTATCGAGCTGGTACTGGATCCATTGTAATACCCCGATCGCAGGACGGTCGTCAGCTTCGGGATAACCCGTTCCATCAAGCCACATCAATTCCACCACCAGGCCTTTTTCATTCATCCCGCCTGTGGGGAACTCTTTTCCATACTGGTTAAAACTGATGCTTCCATAACGGGAAACCCAGGAAATGGTTTTTCCGTCCGGCTGAGGCTGGGAGGTTTTGCTGAGCCCTCGCTGGTTTACACAAACAAGCCCATTCCCGGTGACCCAGTCGTAATTCCTCCCAAAAACCCTCTGACCGCTATGGTCAATGACAAAGGTGGTACAGGCAATAACAGGGCCGCAGTAAGCCAGGAAAGCAATGGCCAGGATCGTGTTTCTAAACATAGGTATCCCTCCCCGCCGAGGCAGGATTTAAGATTCAGGTGATGTCAAGGTTATTAAATAAAACTGCAGGATCTGCGGCACTCTTTTTTCTTCTTCTCTACTTTCTTCTCGATCTTTTTTTCTTCGGAGGCTTTCTTTTTGTTGGAGCTCATACTGGCAAAAGCAATACCTGCTACGCCGGCTACCAGGGTCACAGCAACGATGATCTTTTTCATAAAAAAAGAATTAGATTGATAAGTTACGAATAATTCCGGATCCCGGTATTTTTTTACGCTGCCGGCAAAGGGGGATTCCGGGCGGTAAATTTCCAATGTAGTTATCAACAAGGGTGAATTCATCACCCTTTTTCAACGTCGCAACTTAATTATCTTTGCACGCACCATATCTCTGAAAAACAGGCGGAAATGGCAAAAGAAAAAGAAACCTCCCTTTTTGATTATACCGAAGAAAGCATTCGCTCGCTCGACTGGAAAGAGCATATCCGTCTCCGTCCCGGGATGTATATCGGCAAACTCGGCGACGGCTCCTCGCCCGACGACGGGATCTATGTATTGGTAAAAGAGGTAATGGATAATTGCATCGATGAGTTCACGATGGGTTATGGAAAGACAATCGAACTGACCATTGATGGCAAGACCGTTTCAGTCAGGGATTATGGCCGGGGTATTCCCCTTGGTAAAGTGGTGGATGTGGTCAGTAAGATCAATACGGGAGCCAAGTACGATAGCAAGGCCTTTCAAAAGTCTGTGGGGCTGAATGGCGTGGGCACCAAGGCGGTGAACGCGCTCAGCAACCAGTTCAGGGTTACCGCGATCCGAGAGGGAAAGCAAAAAACCGCGGAGTTTGAAAGAGGTGTGCTTATCAAGGAGCATAAAGAAGCAAAAACGGGAGAGGAGAACGGAACCCTCGTTACCTTCATTCCGGATGATTCCGTATTCCGCAATTTCAAGTTCCATCCCGAATTTCTCGAGAACCAGATCTGGAACTATTGTTTCCTGAACGCAGGCCTGAAGATCGTTTTCAATGGTAAGACCTACCAGAGCAAGAATGGCTTACTGGACCTGCTTCAAAGAAAAACCAATGAAGACGAGATCCGGTACCCGATCATACATCTTAAGGGGGATGATATCGAACTGGCCATCTCGCATACCAATGAATACGGGGAGGATATTTACAGTTTCGTGAACGGACAGCATACGACGCAGGGAGGGACCCACCAGCAGGCATTCCGCGAAGCCTATGTGAAGACGATCCGTGATTTTTTTAAAAAAGATTATGACGCGGCGGATATTCGTACCGGGATCGTCGCTGCC
>CAMLEM010000178.1 GCA_946479005.1 uncultured Chitinophagaceae bacterium
TTCTTATCCAGGGAAAAAATGGCGATATTATTTGCCGTTCCCCGGTTTGAAGCATATAAATGCTTTCCATCGTCAGAAATGGCGAGATGTGCTGAGCCCGGGAAGCTCGTATCGCCGGCAACCATCGTACTGATCCTTTGTTCCTTTTTAAGCTTTCCCTTTTTATAAGTGTAGGAACTGATCGTTCCACTCAGCTCTTCGATCACAAACAAAATGGGCAGGGAAGGGTGAACGCGCAGGATCCTCGGTCCGGCTCCCGGTTCAGTGGAGATTTCCCCTTTAAACACCAGGCTGTTGGTCTGGGGGTCTATCCGGTAGCCTGTAAGTTTATCCGTTCCGAGGTTGGCTGTGAAAAGATAATGGCCATCGGGAGAAACGATGGACGAATGCAGATGCGAGGATGCCTGCCTTGAATGAGGTCCCGAGCCGGCCTGTGACAGGGTCACCGCATTACTGATCTCCCCCTGGGCCAGGGTGCGGAACACCGACAGATTTCCACCGCTGTAATTGGATACAAAAACCATTTTACCATCCGGTGTGATTTCCACGTGACAGGGGTGATCTCCCCAGGTGTATTGTTCATTCAGCGGTGTGAGGGTGCCTTCCTGTTTATGGAATGCTAAAGCTTTTAATTTTCCCCCGAAACCCTCCGCAGACCTGCTTTCCTCCACCACATAAACATTTTTTCCATTGGGAGAAACAGAGAAGAACGATGCATTTGACGTCTCATAGTTATGAAGGAGCCTGGTTTCGGCAGTGAGCGGATCGTACTCGTACACAAAAAGGCCTTTGCTCCGGTCCGCATCATAAGTGCCGGCAAGGAGAAAAACTTTTTGGGCGAGCGTAATGCCTGCGGAAAGAAAGCAGAGAGCGAAAGTCAACAGGAGCCTCATAACATTTCCTTAAGAAGTAACATATGTTTTTAACAATTAATGATTCAACCTATTACGAATCTGGCACAATCTTATGAATAACATTAACGGCAACAAATTATTAAAACAAAAACTAAACAAGCCATGAAAAAAATATTTACACTTTCCGCCCTGGTGCTGGCCACCTCTTTATTCATCGTGGGGTGCGTAAAGAACTATGGAGGAGGAACCGGCGGTGGTTTCAATGAGAACTACTGGCTCCAGAAAGAGCAGGGCGAAGTAGTTTACAGCGATGTCTATTGCGACTACTATGTGATCGAAACGCTCAACGGTTACACCATTGTTCAAACCTATGGAGGGTATAAGCCCTATGAGGGTGCCATCGTATATGGCGATTTTTCTTATCTCGGAACCCGCGAAATTTACAACCGTACCTCCGGCTATCTTTTCACCGGCCGAATCACGGATACCTGGCTGGATTATTATGAAGCCCAGGACATTCTTGACTACTATTGCCCTTACTATAAGGGGGATGTGGAAAGACCATTCAAAAAGACAACGATGGTCCACGATAAGAAGCCTGCCGGCAAATAAGTTTATGAATGTAAGGTCCGGGGTTTCGTTTAATGCGAAACCCTGACCTTATGTTCTTATTTTTTTCAAAGCCGTTTCCACCCTTTCAAAAACTTCCTCATCCGTAAGCGTGACGGGCTGGAATTCAAGGCCGGTGACCCGTTCGTAAAGTTCAACATATCGTTTGCTGATCGTTTTTATCCAGTCATCACTCATCGGGGGGAGGGTCTGTCCTTCCTTACCCATAAAATCATTTTCGATCAGCCATTCGCGTACAAATTCCTTGCTGAGTTGTTTCTGCTTTCCACCGCTGCGCTGGATCTCTTCATATTCTTCTGCATAAAAATAGCGGCTGCTGTCGGGCGTATGGATCTCATCCATCAGGACGATCTCATCGCCGATCCTGCCAAATTCGTATTTGGTATCCACGAGGATCAGCCCGCGTTTTTTCGCAAGCTCCTGTCCGCGTGCATACAATGAAAGCGCATAACCTTCCAGTGTTCTCCAGTCTTCCTCGCTGACCAGTCCCTGGCGGATGATCTCTTCTTTACTGATATCCTCGTCGTGACCCTGCTCAGCTTTGGTGCTCGGCGTAATGATGGGGTGGGGGAGGCGGTCATTTTCTTTTAAACCTCCCGGGAGTTCAACACCACATAACTGCCTGTCTCCCGCGGCATAGGTTCGTGCGGCGTGGCCGGCCAGGTATCCTCGAACTACCATCTCGATCCTGATCGGTTCACATTTTCTGCCCAATGAAATATGCGGAGCGGGAGTATCGATCAGCCAGTTTGGACAAATATCCCGGGTCGCGTTCAGCATATAGGCTGCCACCTGGTTAAGCACCTGCCCTTTGAAGGGGATGGGGCGGGGGAGGATCACGTCAAAAGCAGAAATACGGTCGGAGGCGACCATAACAAGCCATTTGTCGCGGATGGAGTACACGTCGCGGACCTTTCCACGGTAAAAAAATGTCTGCCCGGTAAACGAAAACTGGCTCATTGGAAATGGAAATAAAGATACCCACAATTGGGTCTTTCCCCTTAAAAATTAAATTTTTAGATAAATTCTACAATGTGTATTTTTCCATCCAATTCCAAAACTAAAAATCTCCCTATTATGAGAAAAAGCTACCGCTATGTAGCGTTATGGCTAATAGCTGGCCTCTTTTCACTTTCGGCTTTTGGCCAATCTGTTACCATCAAGGGTATTGTAAGGAATAGTAACACCAAAGAATCCGTAGCTGCCGTGTCCGTGATCGTGAAAGGCACCAGCCAGGGCACCTACACCAATTCCGATGGGGAATATTCACTTACGGTAGCCAAACTTCCGGTCGTACTTGTTTTCACCTCAGCAGGTGGTTATGATATGCAGGAAGTGACTGTCACCGATGCTTCCCGGCCCATCGAAGTTGACCTGGTAGTGAATACCACGCCAGGCCAGGAAGTGGTCATTGCCGCAACCCGTGTGCCCACCCGGCTCATCGAAGCACCCGTTACCGTGGAGCGATACAGCAGTGCCCAACTAAGGAATGTGCCTGCACCCAGCGCCTATGAAGCGATCGCCAACCTGAAGGGAGTGGATGTACACACCGCGAGCCTGACCTTCCGCACCGTAACGACCCGCGGTTTTGTTAGCAGTGGGAATACCCGTCTGAACCAGCTGATCGACGGGATGGATAACCAGGCCCCGGGTTTGAACTTTGCCGTGGGATCCGTGATCGGGCTAACTGATCTTGACATCGACAATATCGAGGTCCTTTCCGGCGCCTCATCCGCTCTGTATGGCTCGGGTGGGATGAACGGAACTGTGCTTATCACCAGCAAAAGCCCCTTCAAATACCAGGGACTTAGCTACAATATCAAGCAGGGCATTATGCACGTGGACGGAAAGCAGCGTCCCGCCGCTCCGTATTATAACTGGTCCGTTCGCTATGCAAAAGCATTTAACAATAAGTTTGCCTTTAAGATAGCCGCCGAGCTTATCAAGGGAAATGACTGGGAAGCGGAGGATTATCGCAACAAGAGATTGGACCAGACAGGTCTCTTCGCCGTTGCGGGAGGAAATCGCTTCAATACCCCTGACTACAATGGTATCAACGTTTATGGAGATGAAACCTCTGTTAACCTTTCCGGTTTATCCAACCTTCTCCAGTCGAATATAAATTCCACCGTCCTTAATCTCAGTGGAGGGCTTGTCAACCTGAACAATACTGCAACCTTTTTCTTTAATGCGATTGGTAACCCCTCTTACCCCACAAATGCACAGGTTGCCAATTACCTCGCCTTATATGCGGCGAATCCCACGCTGCAGCAGGCAGCACAAATTCACCTGCCATTTTTCCTTGCAAACACGCGGGGATATTTTGGTGTGACTTCGGCCGACCGTACGGCAAATAATGTAACCCGCACCGGGTATGAAGAACAGTACCTGGTTGATTACAATAACCTCAATGTAAAATTCGTGGGAGGTTTGCACTACAAGATCACCGAGAACCTGGAAGCCTCTTTGAACAGCTATATCGGGACCGGTACAACCGTTTATACAGGAGCCGACCGTTACTCATTGCGCAACCTGAAAATGGCGCAGCATAAGCTGGAACTCAGGTCTAAATCCTGGTTCTTCCGCGGCTACACCACGCAGGAAAATGCGGGTGAATCTTATAACGCCAGCGCTGCCGGCGGATTTCTCAACGAATCCTGGAAAAAGACCGCACCGGACGCCTCGCTGGGTTTGGCGGGAATCCCGGCTTCCTGGATCGGCACCTACCTGCTGACCTATTCGGAGACCCTGCGCCAGTCAGGTGCTGCGGGATCACCGATGAGTATGTTCAATCTTCACACCAGCGCCCGTGCTGCTGCTGATGTTGGCCGTATTTTGCCCGGAACACCTGCCTTCGATGCTGCGCTGAAGAAAGTAAGAACGACCCCGATCCGCGATGGTGGCGCCCTCTTCCTCGACAAAACAGACCTCTGGGCTGCCGAGGTACAGGCAACGATATCTGACCTCGCCCATTTCAGCGAAACAGTGGAGATGATCGCCGGTGTCCAGTGGAAGCAATATGTGTTGAATTCCCAGGGAAC
>CAMLEM010000179.1 GCA_946479005.1 uncultured Chitinophagaceae bacterium
GATCCTTCTCGTAAAGGCCAATATGAGCAATGAGGCCTTTGATGCCGCCTGGGGTGGCTGGCGTTACCCCTTTTGGATCTCCATCCTCCTTGTGGGTATCTCCATTTATATCCGGCTAAAAATGGCTGAGTCTCCCCTTTTCAGCAAGCTGAAGGAGGAAGGAAAGACATCAGTCAACCCATTGAAAGAAAGCTTCCGTCATAAAGCGAATTTTAAGATGGTGCTGCTTGCCCTGTTCGGGGCTGTGATGGGACAGGGTGTGATCTGGTACACGGGGCAATTCTATGCGCAAAGCTTCCTGGAGCGAAAGGCCTTCCTGGAATTTGAACAGAGCCGGGCGATAATGCTTTGGGCCATCGCTTTTGCTACACCATTTTTCATCTTCTTTGGATGGCTGAGCGATAAGGTCGGGCGCAAGTGGATAATGATGCTGGGAATGCTCGGCGGCATCCTGTTTTACCGGCCGATCTTCAGGGTGTTCCTGGAAGACACTAACGTTAAGGAATGGACGAAAACCAGGGAAACCGGCCCGGACCTGTCGAAACAGGAGACGGTTACGATGGACTCCCTCGCCGATGGAAACTCCCGGGTGTACCTGCGTACCACGGCAACCCTTTGGAACTACCAGGGCGTGCGTTTCAATGAAAAAAGAACCGATACCCTCCGGCCTGCGTGGTATGATCCTTCTGCTCCGCAGGAAGATACCGGGGAATACGACGAGATCCGTGACATCAATCCAGTTTATTCCGAAGTGGTGCTGCCCCCGGCACTGAAATGGAAATTCGTATCACTCGTATGGATAATGATCATCTTCGTAACGATGGTCTATGGGCCCATTGCGGCCTTCCTGGTAGAAATGTTCCCCACCCGGATCCGTTATACTTCAATGAGCCTGCCCTATCATATCGGGAATGGTGTTTTTGGCGGATTGGTGCCCTTCATCGGGGTATTGCTCACGACCACCTTTCCCGCAGACCCGCTTGTGGGCCTTTGGTACCCGATCGGGGTGGCGGGGTTATGTTTTATCATTGGTTGCCTTTATTTAAGCAACCGTATCGACAGAAATGTTAAAGACTAAAATATGAATGCATTCAAAAGCTGGTTCGGAATTATCCTTTTGCTATTGGCACCCCTGGTCATCTTTGCCCTCGTTGACGGCGCGATGTCGAATATCGATCCCGCCGGTACAAAAGACATCAATAACCCGGTCATCTGGATCATCATCATTGCCATTTTCACTCCTATTGCCCTGGGACTGATGATCTTCGGATGGTATGCCTTCCGGGGAGAATATGACGAACTCCCGACCGAATCCCGTGATCTTTCCTAGGTATTTATCCTGATTCGATTATTTTTGTGTCACGAATTCGATGGTATCACGCATTTCTGCCATATTGATGATCATTGCGCTTGTCTGGCTTACCGTCAGCCTGCCATTCGTGTACCAGGCGATGAACGATCACCCTGATCACTCTGCCTGTACCAACTGCCCGCTTCCTACCGATGAAGAAGAGATGCCTGTGAATGCATCGGAGGAAAAATCACCGCTCACCGGGGCGCAGGAAGAATACCTTCATCATCACGATGAGGGATTGATACTTGCCAGCCTGCTGCTCACCCATCGTTCCGGCCATTGCGCGTCTGCTTACATCGCATATCACGGCGAATTATTATCTCCTCCCCCCGAGTTCATCTCCTGACCTTTTACCCCGGGAAATCAATCCGAACGTAAATCGTATCGGGAAACTGCATCTGCATTGCTGTATGGCAATGTGCAAACCTTAATACGTGATAAAAATGCATACGCACACAAAAGAATTCCAGGAAAAACTGACGCCCCAGCAGGCATACCAGCTCCTGGTGGAAGGAAATATGAGATTCATCAACAATCTTAAGATCAACAGGAATCTTCTTCAGCAACTGAACGACACGGCAGGCGGACAATATCCATTCGCGGTGGTACTAAGCTGTATGGACAGCCGCACCTCGGTGGAACTGATCTTCGACCAGGGACTGGGAGAGATCTTCAGCATCCGCATCGCGGGTAACGTAGTGAACGAGGACATAGTGGGCAGTATGGAATACGCCTGCAAGGTAGTGGGCACCAAGCTCATCGTGGTCCTGGGACACACCCGTTGCGGGGCCATCCACGGCGCCTGCCACCAGGTTGAAATGGGAAATCTTACCGGTCTCCTCGAAAAGATCAAGCCGGCCATTGAAAAAGGCAATCCGAAAAATGAAGATTGCGCCGACCCGGAGATCTATGACAGGGTCACCTCCAACAACGTATTGAACAGCATAGAAGAGATCCTTGAAAGAAGCTCCATAATCAGGACATTGTTCAAAGAAGGCCGCATCGGCATTGTTGGAGGAGTATACAGTGTGGAAACGGGCAAAGTCAACTTCACCAGTGAAGTTTTTTCAGAGGAAGATGCAGAACTGGCCTTTGAACAGGCAACAGTTTAATAGCATCCCCTGCATAAATCGGGCAGCCTGTTCCTATTAATCCATAAAGCAGAAGCAGCGCCTGGGGCGCTGCTTCTTTCCTCGAAAACCGCCCCCGCGGCGGAAGTCCATCTTATTGACCTAGACAAAAAAATAATATTATGAGATTCAGCATTACACGCGGAGATATTTTTGGTGGCATCACTGCCGGGATCGTAGCCCTTCCACTGGCCCTTGCATTCGGGGTTCAATCGGGTCTTGGCGCTGAGGCAGGACTGTATGGTGCCATCTTCCTGGGCTTTTTCGCAGCATTGCTGGGAGGCACGCCTTCACAGGTTTCCGGGCCTACGGGTCCGATGACCGTGGTTTCCGCCGCGACTGTCGCCGGATTTTTAGCCACTACAGGAGATCTTTCAATGGCCTTCGCTGCCCTGGTTGTGACCTTCGTGCTGGCCGGGCTGATCCAGATCGGAATGGGTTTGGTAAAGATCGGGACGCTGATCAAATACATACCTTATCCCGTGATCTCAGGGTTTATGAGCGGGATCGGGGTGATCATCATACTGGTGCAGATATTTCCAGCCATCGGTCTTCCTTCTCCCGCTTCCACGCTGGAGGTGGTAAAAAGCATCGGGCCCGCCCTCAGCGAAACAAATCCCTGGGCCCTCATATATGCGGCTATCACTGTGGTGATCATCTATGGATTTCCGAAGATCACGAAAGCGGTTCCCAGCACCCTGGTCGCCTTGCTGGCCGTCACCGGGCTTTCACTTTTCCTTGGTCACGATGTGCCGTTGATCGGAGATATCCCGCAGGGATTTCCACCCCTGCAGCTGGATGCCTTCACGATGATCGATTCCGCTTTATACCTCCGTATCGCGGAAGCAGCGCTCACCCTCGCTGCCCTGGGGGCCATCGACTCGCTGCTTACATCTGTAATTGCGGACAACGTAACAAAGACAAAACATAACAGCAACCAGGAATTGATCGGGCAGGGTGTGGGAAATACAGTAACGGGGTTATTTGGGGGCATCCCCGGCGCCGGCGCCACAATGCGAACCCTCGTAAACATCCGTTCCGGGGGAAAAAATCACATTTCCGGGATGATCCACGCGCTCGTCCTCCTGGCGATCCTCCTTGGATTGGGGCAGTACGCGGCTCTCATTCCCAAATCCGTGCTCGCAGGGATCCTGATCACGGTTGGAATAGGCATTCTTGATTATAAAGGATTCAAACACATCAACAAGGTTCCGAGGGCCGACGCTATCGTAATGATCATCGTACTGATCATTACTGTATTCTTCGACCTGCTGATCGCAGTAGGTGTGGGACTGGTATTGTCTTCTGTACTGTTTATGAAAAAAATGAGCGACATCACGGAAGAGCGCACACAGGTGTATGACATTGATACCTCCCTTCGTGACAATGGCAGGCACAACGGCTTATTGCCCTCGCTTTTAAAAGATAAAGTAGTTGTGAAGTCGATAGATGGACCCCTGTTCTTTGGATTCGCTTCGGATTTCCAGGCAAGGGTCGATAAACTCCGAAGCCTCGAATATGTGGTTTTAAGAATGGAAAAAGTGCCATTTATCGATCAAACCGGCCTGTACGCATTGGAAGAAGCCATACTTTCGCTCGAGCAAAAGGGAATTGACGTTCTTTTTACCGGCCTGCAAAAACAACCCAGGGCTATGATGGAAAGGATACGGCTTATCCCCGGCCTCATTAAGAAAGACAATTTATTCGAGAGTTTTGACGACTGTGCAGAATGGCTTTTAAAAACTAAAACAACATAGTGATACTTCTCCTATCGGTAATTTTCATAGTCGGGTACGCCGCCATCGCACTGGAACACAAGTTGAACATCAATAAAGCCGCCACGGCCTTATTGACCGGTGTCTGTTGTTGGGCTGTTTTCGCCTTATTTTCCACCGCTGAATCCCACGTGCCCCACCAGCTCGTGGAACATTTGGGTGAATTGTCGGGCATCCTGTTCTTTCTTCTTGGCGCAATGACGATCGTGGAGCTCATCGACGCCCACG
>CAMLEM010000180.1 GCA_946479005.1 uncultured Chitinophagaceae bacterium
ATTGTTTTAATGATATCTTCCCTGGTTTCCCCGGGGTAACCGAACTGGATGAAGAAGGAGGGATGGATCCCATTTTCATTTAGCTTCCTGGTGGCTTCATAGATCTGGGAAACCCTGATGCCTTTATCCATTGCATCAAGCACCTTTTGTGAGCCGCTCTCTGCACCCATCCATATATTTTCACAGCCCGCCCTGGCGAGATCCCGGATATAATCTTCCTGCATAAGCAGGTCGGCCCTTGCCTGGATCTTAAAACGAAATTTTAGCCCCGCTGCTTCAATGAGATCCGCAAATTCGTGGACCCACCCGGGCTTCAGGCCGAAAATATCGTCGCAGAACCAGATATGATCGAATGCAAATCTTTCTTTCAGGAGCTTCAGTTCGGCAACTACATTTTGCGGGGAACGGCTGTTATATCGATTTCCATAGATCGGCTTGGCGCACCAGTTGCACTTAAACGGGCATCCTCTGGTGGTTGCCATATTCATAGAAAAATAACCGCGTGTTTTCATCCACATTTTCCGGTAAGGCTCAATGTTCACCAGGTCCCAGGCGGGAAAGGGGAGTTCATCAAGATCCTTCATCACTGGCCGTTTCATTGTTTTGATCACCGCTTCCTGTTGCATAAAGGCAATACCCGGGAGATTAAGAAAATCGGCGGACCCGTTTTCCAGTGCATCTACCAGGCTGGCCAGGGTTTGTTCGGCTTCGCCGAGAATGACAAAATCGGCTCCTTCTTCAAGATATTGCTCAAAATGATCCGTGGAATCGGAGCTGGAGACGATCACCCGGCAACCTTTTTGTTTGGCGAATTTCATCATCTCGAAGGCTGCCATCCGCATATTGGTTAGACACATTTTGGTGAGATAATTGAATCCATCGTCATAGATCACGAAATAATCGGGCGTCTTTCTTTCCAGGGGAAGTATGATCTCTTCCGGTCCATATACAAACATTGTATCGAAGAGATCCACCTCAAACCCTTTCGACCGCATCAAAGAAGCGGCATAGAGTGTCCCAATGGGCGCATATGGCTGTCCCGTAGCCCACTGCTTGGGGTCGAAACGAAGAAAATAAGAGTGTGTGAAAAGGATCCGGCTCATAAGGTCAGGTTGTTTTTCGGGTTGAGATGCAAATAGCAGACACATTTGAGGCAGGTCTCATTCGTATTCATATCAAGACCTTTTCGGAAGGCGATGGCTTTTTCACTGTTCAGTATATCCATAAGCGTGGCCTCCCGGATATTGCCAATGGAAGGATGAAAAAAGCAGGGGCGCACCGTACCATCTGCTTCTACCACCGCGGATACCCAGGGCGCATTACATTTTTTGTAAGGGAAAGGATTCAGTCCCCAAAGCGCGCTGTAGTATTCAGGGATCTTGCGGAGTTTCGCGGGATCTTCTGCAACAAAGCGCTGCAGGTTTTTTTCTTCCAGGTAAAATAATACGGTTTCCAGTGTTTCATTCAGCACACTCAGATCTTCAAGGGCAGGCATTATTTCGTGCTGTTTTTGTTCGCTCCAGAGAACCTCGCGGTTGAAGGCGTGACTGCTGACATCGGCGGGAAGAAAGCTCACCTGGTCTATGCCCGTCTCCCGGGCGGCTTCAATGATAGGTATCCAGTGGCGGAAATTGAGACGATGGATCACGGTACGGGCCGATACTTTCATATCCGGGTCGAGTAACTTGAGCGTTCTTACACCTTCTTTCATTTTCTTAAATGCCCCCGGGATATTGCGTATCTGATCGTGCAAATCTTCATCTCCATCCAGGGAAACGATCACTTCAGAAACATTTTCGACGATGGCCTCTGCGTGTTTGGAGAGAGTGAGCCCTGTGGAGAGAAGACTTACACGGATTCCTGCACGGTTCAGCTTCTTACAAAAATCAAAGAAAAGGGGATTTAGCAGGGCTTCACCTCCCGACATTAGTACCTGCCGGGTACCGAGGCGACCGAGGGAATGCATAAGCCCGCTGATATCTTCATCCCTGAGCTGCTTCAGATTCTTATTGTCCTTCCAGATATCACAGATCACGCATCGGCAATTGCAGGCGCTATGTGGCATTAGGATCACGATCGGGAGCGCGGTGATCTGGTCCGTCATCAATGTGCGGTAGCGTTGATATTTATAATATAATGATCGAACCAGTGTCATTTTTTTATGCGGATCCAGGGAAAAGGATTGCGTTTAAAGCCCAGGCTGTTGAGCCATTTGCTTGGTGAATAAAGAATATCGGGATCATAGGTTTCCAGTTCTGCCCGTGAATGGTGATGATAGTATTCCGTCATACCCGGCACATTCAATTTATCGAAGTGATCCGCGGAACGAAGGGCAGCGATACGGATCTCCTCTTCGCTGTAGAAAGGGGTGTCGAGGATGTGGATCTCACCGCCGCTGTTCAAAAGACCGAGACAATGGCGGATGGTTTTATGCAGATCTCCGAAGTATTGTAAAGAAGCAGCGAACACGATAAGGTCAAAATCTGATGGCCCGGATACAGCCTCCAGATCCTTTTCAATGAATGCAAGGCCCCGTACATCTTTAAACACTTCCTTTGCCTGCAGGATTTCAGCCCCGTGAGGGTCTATGCCAACAACATTACAACCGGAGATGGAAGCCATCTTATTCGAAAGCCATCCGTTGCCACAACCCACTTCGAGAATTTGAAGGGGTTTTGGTTTTTCCCTGAGATAAGTCCGTAGCCTTTGTGCTGAACGCGACCTCATCTTCCATTCCTTGTAATGAGGGCTGGAACGTTTTAGATTTGGCAGCTCCCTTATCTCCTGGTTACTATAATGTCTTTTTTCCCGCTGCCGCAGCAGGGTGTAAGCCGAAGTGAAATCAGCTTTCCTCACACGGGTATGATCGATGTCGCTGGCCATTTCCTTCATTGTCAGAAGCCCTGGATCTCCGGCTGCCGATATTTCCAAAGACGGTGCATTAGCTTGATCTCATAGGGGAATCGGTAAAAATTAGCTTTGTAGCGGATGGACGAAACCGTCCTGATGAGTTTTCTCTTTACCTGGTTAAGCCGGATGTCAGAAACGGTGGGGTAGAAACCGTTCAGCACGGTTTCGAAATCCCGGATCTTGTTGATCATTTCCGGGGTAAGCCAGGGAGTGAGAGGGTTTTTTCGAAGATCGAACCTTTCCCATTGGGGGGTGATCCAGTCTTCAAGTGTTTTTGGATACTCGAATCCCGCGTTTTTAACCTGCTCATACAATTCAGAACCTTCTGTAGGTACCGGGCTATAGGTATAAAGCACGATCTCGGTCTTTGGATTGACCGCCTTGACCTTTTTGATGAAGCTGATGTCAAAATCAATTTGGGCCATCACTTCTTCCGGGGTGGCCGCAGGAGTTCCGAGCACAAACGAATATTCCGGGATAATGTCGAATTTTTTCAGTCGCTCGGCAAAACGAAGGATCTGGTCCCCATTTTGGGTTCCACCTTTGTCGAGCTGTTTCAGTATCTTATCGTTTCCACTCTCGGCACCAAAGAAGATGATCCTGCAGCCCGCTTCGCGGATCAGTTCCAGGGATGCGTCACGGAATCTATCCATTGTATCTATCCTTGCCATTCCCCACCAGTTCATTTTTTCAGGTCGCAGAAGTTTCGAAAACTCTACGGTCCTTTTTTCGGAAACAAAGAAATTATTGTCGTGAAATTCCACGGCGTTCGCGCCCCATTTTTCTTTGATGTACTTGACGTCTTTATAAACGAGAGCCGCTGATTTTGCCTTCCATCGCGCTTCATAAGTGGGAACCACAGCGCAAAATGAACAGGTGAAAGGACAGCCAATGCTGGAATGATAAGCCATTGTACGGCTGCCGAGATAGGTCTTGCCCAGGTAATATTTGTCAATGGCATACAGGTCGTTCAGTTTGTCATAGGGCAGGGGAGGAAGTTCATCCTGTTCGATAAGCTCCTCTTTGAGGGTTTTGATCACCTTCCCGCCGGAATGGAATGCGAGATTCTTTATCAGTTCATACGGCCTATTATTTTCGAGCGCTTCGAGCAGTTGGGGAAAACAGCGATCACCCGGTCCCATCACAACGAAGTCAACGTAACCCGACTCAAGGATGATCTTGTAATGGTTGGTAGGGAAATAGCCGCCCCAGATGATAACAACGCCCGGGTATTCTTCCCGGATCTTTTTTGAAAAGGGAATGGCCTGCCTGGTTTGTGGCCCCGGCATTACGGTCATCCCAACGTATTTGAAAGTTCCCGTTTCCAAGTAAGCCGAAATTTTTTCGTAAGGGTCGGCCTCACAATTTCCGTCCACGATCACCCACTCGAACAATCCTTCCACGGAAGCCGCGATATTCAGGATGGAGTTGGGGATCCTGTGTTTGGCATTAGCACTTTTGGGGTTGAATAACAAGACCTTGCTCATCAGGGGGAAATCGTTTTTGTCCAAAGACCGGTTGCCCGAGTGGTGAGTACTTTTAGGAGGTTGCGGCTG
>CAMLEM010000181.1 GCA_946479005.1 uncultured Chitinophagaceae bacterium
ATTCAGATATTCGGCAATGGGTGCGGGAAACACATAACAGGGGAAAGATCCCGGTGATCACAGGGTATAGCCTGGGCAAGGCCCAGCGTTTGATCGATTGTGTGAGTGCCGTGACTGAAAGGATCTACGCACACGGCGCTGTTTGGAATATGCAGGATTCCCTCGTAAGGGCCGGCATCCCCGTAAAACCGGTGATACGCGTCACACACGAGATCCCCAAAGCGAATTTCTTTAACTCCGTGGTGGTAGCACCCCCGGGCGCTGAAGGATCTGCCTGGCTGAACCGTTTTAATCCCTGGAGTATTGCCAGCTGCAGTGGCTGGATGCAGGTGAGAGGAAATGTGCGAAGAAAAAATGTAGATGCCGCTTTCGCACTGAGTGATCACGCCGACTGGGAAGGTCTTTTAAAAACCGTGGCTGAAACCGGTGCTTCCCGGGTTTACGTCACCCACGGCTTCCAGGACGTTTTCAGCCGTTTTCTCAATGAGCGCGGCATTGAATCGTACGAAGTCAGGACCGCCTTTAAGGGTGAAGAGCCACCCCCTCCTGCCGGAGACGAGGAAACAGGAACAGAAAAAAACACGGAAGAGTGAAGAATTTTGCCAGGCTCATAATGAAGTTGGGAAGGACCAGCAAGACGCTCGAGAAGCTGGACGCGTTGACCGAATATTTTTCGGTTGCAGATAACCGTGATAAGGTCTGGGTGATCGCTCTTTTTTCGGGGAGGAGGCCTAAAAGGATATTGAACGCCTCTTATCTCCGGCTTTGGTGCCAGGAGCTAACCGCTCTCCCGGAGTGGCTGTTCGAAGAATCTTATCATACGGTAGGAGATCTTGCGGAAACGATCGCCTTATTGTTGCCGTCAGGAGAAAAGGACGATGAAAGCCTGGAAACCCTGGGCTTCTTCATCAGCAAACTCAAAGAGATCGAAAAACAGCCCGATACTGTCAAAAAGGAATTCGTAACAGGGAACTGGAAGAGGATGACGCGGGATGAGATCTTTGTATTCAATAAACTTCTCACCGGCAATTTTCGCATAGGGGTTTCACAAAAAACGATCGTCAATGCACTCTCCAGGCTTGTGAAGCTCGAACCTTCCGTCATCGCCCACCGGGTAAGCGGGAACTGGGACCCTGAAACGACCGGCTTTGAGGAGCTGCTGAGTGAAGGGACCTCCTTATCCGATCTCTCCAAGCCCTATCCCTTTTTCCTTGCCTATGCCATCAGCGGCAGTGTGGAAGACCTGGGGGATGAAAAGGATTGGCAGGCCGAATGGAAATGGGATGGGATACGCGGGCAGCTTATCAAGCGCGAAGGAGAGATCTTTGTGTGGAGCCGGGGCGAGGAGCTTATGACGGAAAAATTCCCTGAATATCATTCACTGAAAGAAGTATTGCCCAACGGGATCGTGCTGGATGGCGAGATCATTCCCAGTGTTGACAGGAAGCCCCTCCCCTTCGCTCTTTTGCAGACCAGGATCGGGAGAAAGACCATCACGAAGAAAAACCTCCAGGAAGTGCCCATCGCTTTTTTCTGTTACGATATTATGGAGAACGGAGGCCGGGATATTCGTTCGGAGCCCCTGGTAAAAAGAAGAGAGATCCTGGAAGAGATCCTCGCCGGGATCGAACATCCCTCCCTGCTGATCTCCCCGCAGATCATTTTTGAAAACTGGGAACAGCTGAAACTGATCCGGGAAGATTCCCGCATAATGGGAGCAGAAGGATTGATGCTGAAAAGACTGTCTTCGGAATACCAGGTGGGCCGGAAAATGGGTGACTGGTGGAAATGGAAGATCGACCCCCTCGTAATCGACGCCGTGATGATCTACGCGCAAAAAGGTCACGGCAGGAGAAGCAACCTTTACACAGACTACACCTTTGCAGTAAGGGACGGGGAGAAGCTGGTCAGCTTTGCCAAGGCTTACTCAGGGCTAACTGACAGGGAGATCGCTCAGGTAGATGCCTTCGTAAAAAAGAATTCCATAGAAAAATTCGGGCCGGTGAGAACGGTAAAACCCGAGCTCGTTTTTGAGATCGCCTTTGAAGGGATCGCTGCGAGCAATCGTCATAAATCAGGTGTAGCTTTGCGTTTCCCCCGCATCAACCGTTGGCGACGCGACAAGAAGCCGGAAGAGATCAACACGCTGGAGGATCTAAAGAAGATGCTGGAGGTGTATGGAAAATGAAGCTGAGCATCACAGAAACAAATGGGTACCGGGTCGTCAGGCAATGGCTGGAAATGGAAAACAAGATCCCTTTCGAATTCCAGGAAGAGTGCTGGGATCTGATTTCGATGAAGAAAAACGGGCTGGTGAATGCTCCCACCGGGTTTGGCAAGACCTACTCGGTTTTCCTCGGTGTCCTTATCGATCACATCAACCAACATCCCGGGGATTTTCAAAAAAAGAAAAACAACGGGCTCCAGCTTCTCTGGATCACTCCCCTTCGTGCCCTGGCAAAGGACATCTGCCGCGCGATGGAGGAGTCCATTGAAGGTTTGGGAATGAAATGGAAAGTGGGTGTGAGAAACGGGGATACTTCCACGGCGGAGCGCACGAGACAAAAAACCGCGATGCCTGAGATCCTGGTGATCACTCCCGAAAGCCTGCATTTATTATTGGCACAGAAAGGATACCCTGCGCTGTTCAAAGATCTTAAAGTGATCGCAGTGGATGAATGGCACGAGCTGATGGGTTCCAAACGGGGCGTACAGGTGGAGCTGGCAACATCGAGACTTGTGGGGCTTCGTTCGGGCGAAGATCCTGTGAACATCTGGGGCATTTCGGCCACCATCGGAAACCTGGATGAAGCGATGGAGGTGTTGATCTCTCCCACCCGCCAGGAAGGTTTCATCGTCCGCGCGAAACTGGATAAGAAGATCGAGGTCGAATCCATAATCCCCGAAGAGATCGAAAGATATCCCTGGGCCGGCCACCTGGGGATCAGGCTTGCCGACAGGCTCCTTCCCATCCTGCAGGAAAGCCGAACAACACTCATTTTCATAAATACCCGCGGGATGAGTGAGCGCTGGTACCAGACCCTGCTCGATATCTACCCCGACCTCGCCGGTTCGATAGCGCTCCACCACGGCTCCATCGACAGGGAACTCAGGATCTGGATCGAAGAAAATCTTCATCTCGGAAAACTGAAGGCAGTGGTTTGCACTTCCTCCCTTGACCTGGGTGTGGATTTCCGGCCTGTTGAAACCGTCATCCAGGTGGGTTCACCGAAAGGTGTTGCACGCTTTCTCCAGAGAGCAGGACGAAGCGGCCACAGGCCAGATGCCATCAGCAGGATCTATTTCCTCCCAACCCATTCACTGGAACTGGCTGAAGCCGCAGCTATCAAACAAGCCATTCGCGAAAACATCATCGAGAGCCGGCCACCGCAGGTACTCTGTTTCGATGTGCTGATCCAATACCTGCACACCCTTGCCATATCCGAAGGATTTGATCCCGGCGAGATACTTCCCGAGATCCTTTCTACGTATTGCTACCGGGATATGAGCGAGGAGGAATGGCAAAGGATCATCCATTTCATTTCCACCGGGGGGAAAGCCCTGAAGGAATACGATGATTACCGGAAGCTCGTGGAGGAAAACGGGAAGCTGAAGATCATCAGTCGCAGGATGGCGATGCGTCACCGCCTGCATATCGGAACCATCGTTGGAGCCCCGATGATGAAGGTGAAATTTCTTTCCGGCGGTTTCATTGGGACCATCGAAGAGTATTTCATTTCGAGGCTGGAACCAGGAGACGTTTTTACGCTGGCGGGAAGAAATCTTGAATTCCTGATGATAAAGGATATGGTGGCGATCGTGAAGAAAAGCAATTCCAAAAAATCCATTGTACCCAGCTGGGACGGAGGGCGGGTGCCGCTTTCCGCCAACCTCGGCAGGAAACTGAGGGAAGCCTTTGACAGGAAATCGGGCTCGAGGAAAGAAAACGACAGGGTGGAGCCCGAGTTGGAAGTGCTGGAACCCTTATTCGCCCTGCAGGAAGAACTCTCCCACGTGCCGCGGGCCAATGAACTTCTCATAGAACAGATCGAGACCAAAGATGGATTCCATCTCTTTGTATATCCTTTTGAGGGCCGACTGGTACACGAAGCAATGGCCGCCATCCTCGCTTACAGGATCAGCCGCATTATGCCCATCACTTTTTCCTTCGCGATGAATGATTATGGTTTCGAACTGCTGAGCGATCAGCCCATTCCAGTGGATGATGCAAATGTCTATGATCTCTTCACAACAAATGACCTGCTTGCCGATATCCAGCGCAGCGTGAACAGCACTGAAATGGCAAGAAGAAAATTCCGCGATATCGCGGTGATCGGGGGACTCGTATTCCCGGGTATGCCGGGAGAAAAGAAGAAAGCACGTCATCTCCAGGCTTCCGCCTCTCTCCTGTTCAACGTTTTCAGCGAATACGATCCGGAGAACCTGCTGATC
>CAMLEM010000182.1 GCA_946479005.1 uncultured Chitinophagaceae bacterium
AGGTTCACCTTGGTCTGTGCGAAATTGATATACTCCACCGCCAGGGTCGTTTGCGCGTCGATGGTGTACGCATTCCCGGGGTATTTTCTCTCCATCAGGCCGTAATAATATTCGGCCGAACTGTTTCCCGTAAGGCGGGCTTCTTTTACCGCGGCATTGAACAGGTTGTAAGTTTCTATGACGGTGGTGTCAGCGCTCAAAGTATAAAAGGCCCTCGGACGGGGTGAGGGAAGGTTCCCGGTGGCATTCTTCACCTGCTGCTTTTTCAGTTCCATCCATCGGCGCAGGTAGGACGTGTCCACAATGGAAACCGTTTTTTCGCTGAACTCATTACAGCAGATATAGGGTTCCTGCGTTCGCTGGAACTGGTTCTTGGCCACATTCGGAACGTTCTTCTCTATATAGGCCTGGATCTCCGCCAGCGTGATCTTCTGGTCTTTCTCTGTATCGGCCATCCCGGAGAGACCATCTATCAGGTAATAGGTAAATAACCCGTGCCCGTTGCCGATCGATGCGTCTTCCAGGGATTCCTGCCCGGCGCCGGTGGCAAGCATAATGATGTCTCCCACCCTCTTTTCCGTGACAGCCGTATTCAGGAAGCCCTGGCCTTCCGCTCCGCCGGGGAGCTCGTTGGTGCGGCAGGCATCCATAATGAAATAAACCTCCACCCCCTTGGCCGTTTCCTTGGCCATCTTCAGCTTCAGGTTATAGAGCTGGATGGTACCACCGGCAATATAATTGTTCTTATCCCCTGCAGGATTACAATCGTAGGCAATGTAAAAGAACTGGTCCTCATCAATGGCATCCCCGTGGCCGGCCAGGTAAATGAAGAGCTTATCACCTTTCTGGAGCTTCTTTGCATTCAGCCATTTGAAACCCTTACTCCAAAACACGGATGATAGAGCCTCTTCATTGAGTAAACAGAATATATTGTCGTTTGAAACATTGCCACCAGCCGGTGATTTGAGGTAATCCCTGAACATCTCCGCATCCTTGTCAGCATAAGTCAGGGGACGCACATACTTATATTTTGAGATGCCCATAATCATTGCAAAGGTCTGCGGACCCTGGATGGTCGTATCCCTGGGAGTGGGCGGTGCCTGTGCCCAAATCCTGCCCGCGGAACAGAGAATTAAGGTGAGCAATACCGTTATGGAAAGCCTTTTTGGCATAATTTCGAAACTAAAATACGGATTTACAGTAGAATGCCTGTATTATCCACTTGCAAATACCACGTTCCGGGCACATTCTTTCTGTTAAAAAAAATACAGATATGAAAACGGAGGGTAAAAGTTGCAAGCCTGGCACTAATTAGGATATTGAACAAATAAGCCACCCACTGCGAAATGAAAAAGGCCACCCACAAACACATCGGTCACCGGTTAAAGAAATCTCACCAATCGGTCACCAAATACCTTTTCGAACGCGATACGATCTTCTCTACCATTTGGGTCTTCATCTTCATTTTCGGCCTGGGAATGATCCCCCTGAACCTGGGCGTGCTCAACCCGGTGAAGCTGGGTTTGAAGGATTTCGACTTCAATGATATGAGCTATTCCAAGCTGGGGAAATCGGAAAAAGCCAATTTCGATCCACGGATCGTGATCTTTAATATTGGATATGAGGACCGGGCCACCATTGCCCAGATGATCGACACCGTAGCCAGCTTCAAGCCCCGGGTAATGGCGCTGGATGCAATGTTCGCCGAAGCCCGCGACCCTTACCAGGATTCACTACTCGATGCCAGCTTCAGCAAACACCAGAACCTTGTAGTAGCTTACGAGGTGGGCTTTTCAGGTAAGAAGGCCGATACCGTGCTTCGCAACAAGGCCTATTTTTCGTCGCCCCACCACTACGGCTGGGCCAATTTCTTCCAGGATTCGGTCTCGACCATCCGGACCTTCACCCCCCTGGTAAAGGACCACGAAGACAGTGCCTACCTCTCCTTCCCCGCCGCGATCGTCAGGCTCTATGACCAGGATGCATTTAAAGCATTGAAAAATAAGGGAGAAAAAAAGGTTATCATCAATTACACAAGAAACATAGATCCCGCCAAGAAACCTCAATATTTCGTGTTTGACCTGCAACAGGTGCTGGCCGGGGAAGTGGACGCCGAGGCCTTCCGGGATAAGATCGTGCTTTTCGGGTATGTGAACCTCAATCCCAACGATATAGAGGATAAAAAGTACAGCCCGATGAACGCCAAGTTTGCCGGCAAAACCGTCCCGGATATGAACGGGATCGTGATCCACGCCAATATTATTTCAATGGCCCTGGACAAGGATTACATAAAAAAAGTACCTTTATGGCTGACTGTATTGATAGCCATAGCGGTATGCTGGCTACATATGTCATTTTTTATCCGTTACTACCTAGAACAACACATCTGGTTCCATTTGGTGGCAAAGATCGCCCAGGTGCTTTCGGCAATATTTTTTGTGTGGCTTGGCATCTATTTATTCGATGAGTATCGTCTCAAAGTTGATCTGAAGCTGAGCATCATAGTTATTGTACTGGCTGTGGATGTGATCTACTTCTACGAAGCCTGGGCAGTGTGGATGAATAAAAAGTATGGATTCAAAACCATTTTCGGACACGGACACGATCATCATCACTAGAAAATTCGACATATTAAACCTTAAACCAGAAAAATGAAAAAGTTACATTTCCTTATCCTACTGAGCTTTTTCAGCACCGCCATCTTTGCCCAGAACAACTTTTTGTTGTACAGTTTCAAGGGCAATGTTACCGTCGTTGAAAACAAAGTGGAGAGCAAGGCAAAAGTGGGCAAACCCTTAACAAGCGCAGCCACCGTGAAAGTTCCTGCCGGTTCGATGGTCACCCTGATCTGCAACGAAGCTTCTATGTTCACGCTCAGCCGTGCAGGCAGTTATAATCTTGCCAACCTCGGTGATTCCTGCCGGGCGGTGGGGAGCTCCGTAAGCGCCAACTATGTAAAATACGTTTGGAACCAGATGACCAATACCGGCGGTTCCTCGGGCAGTGACAGGAAGAAATATATGAGCACGGTGGGTGCGGTTACACGCGGTGGTCTGAGCAATATCTGGATAGATCCCAAGCTGGATACTGTGAACTACACAGAAGGCGATTTCTGGCTCTCCTGGAAATGCTACAATACAGACACCAAGGAATTCGACGTGTACGTTTACCCGCACGATAACCTGATGTCGCCTATCGTAAAGACCACGGTGTCCAAGCTCAAGGTCAACATCGCCACTTTTGCTTCCAAGCTTAAGGCGGGCAATACCTATTTCTGGTCGGCTTCCGAAAAAGGGATCGAGGAAGATGATCCCACGCTGAAAGTGCTGAACTATGTGAAGAAGGAGACCTTCGAGGAACTGCTGAAAACCTTTAAGGCACAGGCCGGGGCCTATGAAGCTCCTGCCGAGGAAGCATACCGGCTGGCATTTATGCTGGAAGATGCCAGGTACCTTTCAGAAGCTTATGATTATTACACCAAGGCTGCGCACCTGGATCCAACCAACGTGCTTTACAGGTCCACCCTGATGAGCTTCAAAAAAGATTACGAGATCAAGTAGATCCCAAAGGATAAATGTGAACCCGTGTTCATTCATTAAGGAAGAACACGGGTTTTTCTTTTGAGACCCTAACTGGCGCATCCGTTCCATCAGTATACTGCCGGATTCAATAAACCCCGATCTTTATTCCAATGAAACTGGTTTTCACTTCCATCGGCAAGGCCCACGATCCATACATCAAACCGGGTGTTGAAGAATTCACCAAACGCCTGGGCCGGCACTATAAGACCGAATGGAATGTCATCTCTCCGCCGAAAAATGCAGGCTCCCTAACTGAAGGGGATCTGAAGAAAAGAGAGGCTGAACTGATCCTTTCTTCACTCGACAGGGACACATATCTCGTAGCTCTGGATGAGAGCGGAAAACAAATGAGCTCGGTTGAACTCGCCGCTTTTCTGCAAGAGCGTGCCAATGAGAGCACCCGCCAGCTGGTCTTCCTGGTCGGCGGGGCCTATGGACTGGATGCTTCGGTTTTGAAGAGAGCCGATCTTCAGTGGAGTCTTTCAAAGCTCACTTTTCCTCATCAGCTTGTGCGGCTTATTCTCGCAGAACAGATCTACCGGGCTGTGAGCATCCTTCGAAATGAAAAATACCACCACGAATAGTTTGTTAACTTAGAACTTTATGGAAGTCTCGCAAACAGTTACCCTCATCCTCATAGCCGCCAATGTGCTTTTATCCATTGCCTGCTTTAACGATCAAAACCTCCTGGCACGGATGATTATGTGGCCTTATGGCGTCAAGCGTTACGGGCAGTATTACCGCTTTATCACCAGTGGTTTCATTCACGCCAACTGGATGCACCTTTTCTTCAATATGTTCACGCTGTATTTTTTCGGAAGGGTGATAGAGACCTATTTCACCCTTGCCGGCCTGGGA
>CAMLEM010000183.1 GCA_946479005.1 uncultured Chitinophagaceae bacterium
AATCCTGTTAACAGGTCTTATTTCGCCTGTGAGTCCTACTTCACCGGCAAAACAAAGCTGGTGTGAAAGCGGAACATCCTCGTAAGAGGAAAGTAGCGCCGCGATCACCGCCAGGTCGATCGAAGGGTCTTCAATCTTCAATCCTCCTGCGATGTTGAGAAATACGTCCTTCATTCCAAAATGAAATCCGCCCCGCTTCTCCAGGACCGCCAGCAATAGCTGTAATCTTCTCAGGTCGAACCCGCTGACCGTCCGCTGGGGTGTGCCATAAACGGATTGGGTGACCAGCGCCTGGACCTCAACCAGCAGGGGACGCAACCCCTCCATAGTAGCTGCAATGGCGATGCCGCTGAGCTGTTCATCCTTTTGCGTGATCAGTATCTCACTTGGATTTAATACCACCTGCATTCCTTTTTCCGACATTTCATAAATCCCCAGCTCTGAAGTGCTTCCAAACCGGTTCTTCAGGGTGCGCAGGATGCGGTAAGCATAATGCCTGTCGCCTTCGAACTGCAGAACCGTATCCACCATATGTTCCAGTATCTTGGGTCCGGCGATGGCGCCATCCTTCGTAATATGGCCGATCAGGAAAACGGGCGTTCCTGTTTCTTTCGCGAATCTTTGGAATTCCGCGGCACATTCCCGGATCTGGGATACGCTCCCGGGGGATGAATCAATGAAAGAGGTCTGCAGCGTCTGGATGGAATCTACAATGACGAGCTCCGGTTTTAATTTTTTTATTTCCTGGAATATGGTCTGGGTAGAGGTTTCGGTGAGCAGGAAAAAATTTTGAGGCTCACCCTTTTTACCCGCGTTCAGACGTTCCGCCCTCATTTTGATCTGTTGTACACTTTCTTCGCCGCTTACATAGAGAACTTTGAGTTTCCCCAGTGAAAGACCTGTTTGAAGAAACAGTGTCGATTTCCCGATCCCCGGTTCACCCGCTACCAATACCAGGCTCCCCGGTACAATGCCTCCGCCGAGGACCCGGTCCAGTTCTTCGTCACCTGTCAATATCCTCATTTCTTCTTCCACGCGGATCGCGTCCAGCGGTATGGCCTTGGCGTTTGGTCTTTCTCCCGTATGTTCTTTCCACCCCGGGTCAGACTTTGAATCCTTTTGAACCAGTTCTTCAACAAAAGTGTTCCATTCACCACACGAAGGGCAGAGGCCTGCCCACTTCACACTTTCGTATCCACAATTCTGGCAGAAAAAACTGGTCTTTATCTTAGCCATCGGGCAATTTATTTTTGAACGCAATGGAAATTATGAAAGTTGGAACACCGTTAACGGGCCGATACAAATAACCGATTGTGAATTGGAAAAACAATCAGAAAAAAAACATCAAAAAAGAGGAAAATAACGAGGGCCGGAAAAAACGTAAAAAGGGCCAATCTTACGATTGACCCCCTTACTTACTAACCCATTAAATTCTATTGCTAAGTTACAATTAAGCACCACATTTCAAAATAATTTTTTGCCCCTGTGCATAAATTTAAATCCCATTTTAATGAAACAAAAAGGCACTCAGTTTGTTTCAATATGGTTATTATAACATTTTGACATACAGTTAGTTAAAGCTTCATTAAAACGGGGGCTTTCTGTCAGGAATCTCGCGCGTGGAACGGGTCTTCCCGCCTGAATGCTGACAAAAAGACGTCCAAAAATGACTCATAATCAACTGGACATAAATTTGATAGTTATCACGAAAACCAAGTAAATAATAAGCGATGATGACCAGTGAAATAATGCTCGTTTCCATACTTTTTTTGGGTATAAGCTTTATCGTTTCGGCGATCCTGAAAAGCAAGTTCAATAAGTATAGTAAGGTGGGCCTTTCGAACGGTATGACAGGCAAGGAAATAGCCGAAAAAATGCTCCGGGAGAACGGGATCTATGATGTGAAAGTGACCTCGGTCGAGGGCTTCCTGACCGACCATTATAACCCGGCCAATAAGACCGTAAATCTCAGCCCGGAGGTTTATAACGGGCAGTCGGTTTCCGCTGCAGCGGTGGCCGCCCACGAGTGCGGGCACGCGGTTCAGCACGCCAATTCCTATGGTCCCCTCGTTTTACGCAGCAAAATGGTCCCCGCCGTCCAGGTCAGCTCGATGCTGGTGAACTGGATATTGCTGGCAGGGCTGATCGTAATGGCCACTACCAATAACACCACCGTGCTGCTGATCGGTATCATCGCGATGAGTGTGGTAGTGATCTTTACCCTCGTCACCCTTCCCGTGGAATTCGATGCCAGTAAAAGGGCGCTCGCCTGGCTGAACACTACAAACGTCACCAATCAGCGGGAGTACCCGATGGCAAAGGACGCCCTAAAGTGGGCTGCCACTACTTACGTGGTCGCGGCGCTGGCTGCCGTGGTGCAGCTGGTGCAATACATTATGATCTACCTGGGCAGAAGGGAGTGAGGACTCAAAGTTTGATCTCTTCGTCGTGCTGATCGAAGAACTTATATTCGGTAAGATGATAGTTGCTGTCTTTTTCCAGGCGGGTCTTCTGCCCGAATTTCTTCCTCCACTGTGCCATTTTGGTATTCCAGGGCCAGCCCTTGGTCAGGTAAGCATACAGGATCGGGTGAACCACCAGTTTCAGGTTCCCGTTCTTATGGGTGATCAGGTAGCTTAGGTTTTTTTCGATCTCATCTTCCAGCAATAGTGTGGAAGAGATCTTGCCCGTGCCATTACAACTGGGGCAAACCTCCTGCGTATTGATATTCACCTCCGGTTTCATCCGTTGGCGGGTGATCTGCATGATCCCAAATTTGGAAATGGGCAATACCGCGTGTTTCGCACGGTCGGGTGCCATAAATTCTTCCATCTTATCCACCAGCTTCCTCTTATTCTCCGGAAGTTTCATATCGATGAAGTCAACCACGATGATCCCTCCCAGGTCACGCAGCCTCAGCTGCCGGGCGATCTCTTCGGCAGCTTCAAGATTGGTCTCCAGTGCATTCAGTTCCTGGTTGTTTCCTACGCTTTTGTAGCCACTGTTCACGTCGATCACATGAAGGGCTTCCGTATGCTCGATGATAAGGTAAGCGCCGCTGTTGAGGTTTACCGTTTTTCCAAAAGATGACTTCACCTGCTTGGTGATGCCGAAAGAATCAAAAATGGTAGCACCATTCTGGTAAAATGAAACGATATCGGCCTTTTCGGGGGCGATGCGCTGAATGTAATTCTTGGTATCGCTGAAGATATTCCGGTCGTTCACCACGATCCGGTTGAAATCCTCGTTCAGGAGGTCGCGGAGGATGCTGGTGGTCTTTGTTTGTTCGCTGAGGATCTTTGCCGGGGCAGAAGCTCCTTTCAGGTTTTTCTGGATGGTCCTCCACATATCCACCAGCGCGGAAAGATCTTCGTGCAATTCGGCTGTGTTTTTTCCCTCGGCAGCAGTTCTCACGATCACCCCGAAATTTTTCGATTTGATGGCTTCCACGATCTTCTGAAGTCTTTTTCTCTCCTCGGAAGAATGGATCTTTCGGGAAACCGCAACAATATCATTGAAGGGGGTGAGCACTACAAATCTTCCGGGCAGAGAGATTTCGCAGCTCAGGCGGGGGCCTTTGGCCGCAATGGGCTCTTTGAGGATCTGAACAAGAATATTCGGCTTGCCGTTCAAAACCTCGTTGATCTTACCCGTCTTTACGATCTCGGGTTCAATCGTGAATTTGCTGAAATCCAGGCCGTGTTCCGATTTATCGTTCATCGTCATCGACGTGAACTTGAGGAGGGAGCGGGCATAGGGACTGAGATCGGTATAGTGGAGAAAGGCATCTTTTTCAAAGCCAACATCCACAAAAGCCGCATTCAAGCCCGGGATCAGCTTCTTTACCTTACCCAGATAAAGGTCTCCGACGGCGAAACGAGCATCGCTCTTTTCACTGTGTAATTCGACCAGCTTTTTATCCTCGAGCAGGGCAATTTCAACACCCTGCGGAGCTGCGTTAATAATAAGTTCTTTGTTCATTACAGCTTACTACATAAATGAAAACACCTTTTGTGTAGCTGTCCCGTCTTTGGGGCGGGACTGGTTGTTTTCCTATACGCTGGGAGAACCGGGAGCAAGATGGAAGGTGGAAAGTCGTACTGGGAAACAACCAGAAAACTGAACCCACCGGCGGACCGGCGGAAACTTAGTTCAGAAGATTATTTGTTTCTCTTCTTATGTCGGTTCTTTCTCAGTCTTTTCTTACGCTTGTGCGTCGCGATCTTATGACGCTTCCTTTTTTTACCACAAGGCATACTCAAATAATTTTTTTAGATCCAGTTATAAATATTTTTCTCAAGGCCTATTTCTCCAGCTCAGCAATTCTTTCCCGGATGGCCTGCAGCGCTTCAGGAAGTTTCACGATTTCCAGGCTTCTCCTGTACCATTTCAGCGCTTCTTTTTTGTCACCAGTCCTTTCTGACAC
>CAMLEM010000184.1 GCA_946479005.1 uncultured Chitinophagaceae bacterium
TCCCTGATGCTGGCGGAAAAACGGCGGTCAATGTCTTTGATATCCCAGGAAAAAAATTTGATCGTTTCGATCATCGTGTCGATCAGCCGGTGATAAAAATCTTTCGCGATCCTTTTCCTTTCCCGCGGAGATCTTTCCGGGAAGGCGATCTCCAGGTTCTTCAAAACCACCTCTTTCCTGTAGCCCTTTACATAATACACAAAGAAATAAATGATATCCGCGAAAAGATAAAGCACCCGCAGAGGGAAAAAAGAAAAGAATTTCACCAACCCAAATTGTAACCGGTACATCGGCTCCAAAGATAAATACTAGAGCACGATATTCTGAACGATGGAGCTCTTCGATGGATAGTCTGTATTGTAATGAAGTCCCCTGCTCTCCTGGCGGAAAGTGGCCCCCTTCACAATGAGGTAACCTACGGTGATCATATTCCTGAGTTCCAGCAACTGGGGAGATACCGTGCTTGTCTGGTAAAGATGCTCTGTCTCTTCCCAAAGCAGGTCAAGTCTTCTCAAAGCCCGCTGAAGCCTGATATTATTTCTTACGATACCCACATAATCACTCATCAGCAACTGCAGCTCCTTAAGACTTTGCGTGATAAGGATCATCTCTTTGGGCTCGGAGGTACCTTCCGCGTTCCAGTCCGGGATATCGAAAGGTAATTGAATGCTCTCCAGTTTCTCGGCGGCATCGAGAAAACATCGGTGTGCAAAAACCATCGCTTCCAGGAGGGAATTGCTGGCCAGCCGGTTGGCGCCGTGAAGTCCACTGGACGCGCATTCCCCGCAAGCATAAAGATTCGCGATGGAGCTCCTTCCCCACTCATCGGTTTGAATGCCCCCGCAGCTATAGTGCGCGGCGGGTGCCACCGGGATCATATGCTTGGAAATATCAATCCCCATCGACAGGCATTTCTCGTGGATGTTCGGGAAATGCTCAATGAATTTCGCGCGATCGAAATGACGGCAGTCGAGCCATATGTGTTCCGTACCGGTCCTTTTCATTTCACTGTCTATGGCTCTCGCAACGATATCGCGGGGCGCCAGGTCCTTCCGCGTATCATAGCGCTCCATAAATGCTTCCCCATCCTTATTGCGAAGAATACCGCCATCCCCACGTACTGCTTCGGTTATGAGAAAGGACTGCCCTTTGACCCCCGGTTCAAACAAGGCAGTTGGATGAAACTGTATGAATTCCATGTTTTCCACCCGTCCCTTGGCCCGGTATACCATCGCCACGCCATCGCCGGTAGCGATCGCCGGATTGGTTGTGGTGCGATATACCTGGCCATTTCCACCAGTAGCTAGCAACGTAACACGAGACAGTATTTTTTCGATCTTGTTCTTTTGAAGATTCAGCACATATACGCCATAACACTGTACATCGGGCGTGGCCTTCGAAACCAGGTAACCGAGATGGTGCTGGGTGATGAGGTCAACCACGAAGCAATGCTTGATGATCTCCAGGTTCTTCCTTTTTGAAACAGCATCCAGCAATGCACGTTCCATCTCCCGCCCCGTCACGTCCTTGTAATGAAGGATCCTGTTTTCAGAATGACCTCCCTCCTTTCCCCGCTTGTAGTCGCCATCGGCCTCCTTGTCAAAATTTGCTCCCCACTGGATGATCTCCTGCACCCTTTCCGGTCCCTCCTTCACTACGATCTCCACGATTTCGGGGTCGCATAGCCCATCACCCGCGACCAGGGTGTCTTCAATGTGCTTTTCAAAACTGTCATTCTCCGGGTCGTTCACCACGGCGATACCGCCCTGTGCATACTTGGTGTTGGTTTCATCCGCGGCAGCCTTGGTAAGTACCAATACTTTTTTGTCCGGAAACCGCGCCGACATTTTCAATGCATAGGTTAGCCCGGCTATCCCTGACCCGATCACCAATATGTCTGCCTGTTCCATTCTGATAAAATTATAATTTTTGTAAATCCCGGGTAAACCGCGCGACTCCCACCGCGATCAACACCTGCCCCGCCGCATAGGTGGCCATCACAAGTAAACCAGCGCCCGCAAACGTCATATAGAATTTGTTGATGGCAAGGACGGAATCGAATAAAAAAGCCCCGGCGCAGATCAGCGACCCAGCCCTTCCTGTTTTCCTGCCCACGAGATGTAAAGCGAGCAGCAGCATAAAACTGATCACCATACCGTAAACCCGTACGGGCCACTCCTTGTCACCCAGGTAAGGAGAAACAAGCAGGATCAAAAAAATATAATAAGCGACTACGGGTAAAAAGAGCCAGGGCTTCCACGGGACAGCCATCTTGGTCCTGATCCGGTGAAATAAACCGATGTAAAAGAGATGCGCTACCAGGAAAGCGGAAAGCCCCAGTAAAAAATAAATCTCGTTCGCTGCATCAAACATCAGTAAAATATCGCCCAGCCAGGAAAAGAACAGGGCGATGAGTAACGGGGTTCTATAAGACCTTTCGCGTACAGAACTGTTGAGGAAGAGCCACCCGACCGCAGGGACGATCAGTGGCTTAAAAACAAACCGAAGCATTTCGTGATCCAGGTAGATGCCGGCCAGGTCACCGAGTACGACCAACAGGAATGCCAGCCAGGCCGCTTGATTCTTCATTGTTGCACGGGTTGCTCCACCCAGGCATCATTCGCCTTGATGAGGTTTATGAGTTCATCCACCGCCACTTCACTGTTTACATTTCGTTTTACGATCTCCTTTCCTTTGTAAAGGGTGATCTTCCCCGGTCCGCTTCCCACGTATCCAAAATCCGCATCGGCCATTTCCCCGGGGCCATTTACTATACATCCCATAATGGCGATCTTGACACCCTTGAGGTGATCCGTCCTCGCCCGGATCTTTGCCGTTGTTTCCTGCAGGTCGAATAAAGTGCGCCCGCAGCTCGGGCAGGAGATATATTCCGTTTTAGAGATCCTGGTGCGGGTAGCCTGCAGGATGCTGAAGGCGGCATTGTTGATGAACTGTTCTGGGTTGAGGGCCTCCTTCTTACTGAATTCGTCATAAGCGGCCTTATCCATTCCCAGGCAAATCCCGTCCCCGAACCCATCCAGGAATAAGGCCCCCGTTTCAGTGGCATAGTGTACCAGGTGCTCATCAGCGGTTCGCCACTGGCTGTCCGTGATCAGGATCACGGGGTTCCCTGCGGCACGCTGTTCCAATTCAATGAACATCCTTCTCACCGATTGCATCGCATTGGCATTGGTGCTGCTCAATGCGATCACTACGGAAGGATCATTGGCTAAAGCATCGAGTTCCAGGGTACTGTCAACACCATCTGTATTGAAACAATCCACCATTACGAAATTCAGGTCAGGACTTTTGAGCTCATCGGCGATAAAACCAGAAGCATCGTAAATGGGAAAAAGCTTTTTTTTATTCGCTTCCGAAGCATCGGCCAGGGCCAGTTTCCAGGTGGCGGGATACACAATGACCCTCAGGGTTCCGGGGAGTTCGAATCCCGGGACCAGGTGCCCGGTGAAAATATAATCGGGGGCCACGTCACTGATCGACCATTTGTCAGTTACCGCATCATAACGGTAACCAATATCCGCCAGCGAGGCCGGTGTCAGCCTCTCCAACTTGCTCAGGTCGGCGATCACTACCGGAACCTGCCCTCCCCCGATATTCTCCACGCGGTAGCTTTCCCTTCGCCTGTACTGGAAGGGATCATACGGCAGGGCTTTTATTGACGGCACTGTTTGTACGGCGGTTCCCGCACGCACAGGTTCGTATCTTTTCACGAGGTCCTTACAAACCGGTATTTCGAATTCGGGGTCTTCGGTGAGCGAGACACGTATGGTATCGCCCAAACCATCTTCCAGCAAGCTCCCAATTCCAACTGCGCTTTTCACACGACCTTCCGCCCCATCGCCGGCTTCAGTGACTCCCAGGTGAAGAGGATAGATCTCTCCGAATTCATCGTTCATCGTTCGCACAAGGAGCCTGTACGCCTGCACCATCACCTGGGGGTTACTGCTTTTCATACTGAGCACCACCTGGTGATAGGATTCATCCCTGGCTATGCGGAGAAACTCCATCGCGCTTTCAACCATCCCGATGGGCGTGTCTCCATAACGGCTCATTATACGATCGCTCAGCGAGCCGTGATTGGTGCCGATGCGCATTGCCGTTCCGTATTCCTTGCAGATCCTGACCAGCGGGAGAAAACGGTCGCGGATTCTTTCTATTTCCGCTGCATACTGCGCATCAGTATACTCGAGGAATTCAAACTACTTCTTATCCACGTAATTGCCGGGATTCACGCGCACTTTCTCCACGATCCTGGCCGCGATTTCTGCGGCATTGGGAGTAAAATGAATGTCGGCCACAAGGGGCGTATGAAAACCTTTCCGGCGGAGTTCATTTTTTATGTTCAGGAGATTCTCTGCTTCATTTTTCGAAGGGGCGGTAATGCGGACCAACTCGGCACCGGCT
>CAMLEM010000185.1 GCA_946479005.1 uncultured Chitinophagaceae bacterium
AAGGCAACAAGGTTCCCCCCAGTCGAAGCCTGTGGATGCTCCCCACAGTGAGACCGGGGAGTAAGTGGCCGGTGATTTGTTGCTTAAAAAGAAAACAGTTTTATGGCAAAGTATTCCAAAAGCGCAGGAGAAAAACTAAAGAAAGTGATGCGCGAGAAAAAAAAGGGAACGCTGCGGAGTTCCAGCTGGAAGAAAGTTACAAGTAGAAAACAGGCGATCGCCATCGGGCGTTCGGAAGCCCGCCGCGAAGGCGCTAAAGTTCCAAAGAAAAAAAGTGCACCGAAGAAAGCAGCGAAGAAAAAGAGCCCGGCAAAAAAAACCGCTAAAAAGCGCTCACCGGTGAAAAAAGCAGCAAAGAAAAAAAGATGACCTGAACAAAAGAACAGAAGAAAAGAGGAGCAGGGAATATCAAATAGTGAAGTCGGTTCGACCTGAATTCTAAATTTGAAATTCCCTGTTCTTTTGTTCTATATTCAAAAATATGGGTAAGGTATCACCCAAAAAGAGAACTCCGGGCCATCGACCCGGAGCTATACTGAAACCGTCCCTAATATGCATTCACTGGTAATAATAGAAAAATGGTGCCGAAAATTTTAAAGCGGGAAAACGGCCATTTTGCCTGTTTTGGTGTGGAATTTCTTCTGCAAAAGGCCTGATTCTTCCCCTTTTTGGATTCCGGGGTTCTGGATTTGGGTTTGGGATTTAAAATTTGGAATTCAGCTTTTTAGCGTCATCACAAACGTAAACTTGCTTCCCTCCCCCTTCTCACTTTCAACATATATTTCTCCCTCGTGCCGGGTGATGATCTCCCGGGCGATGTATAAACCCACCCCAAAGCCGGGGTAGGTCTGTTCATTCTTGCCGGCCACCCTGTAAAAACGTTCAAAGATCCTTTGTTGCTCAGACTTCGAAATTCCAATCCCTTTGTCGACGACGCTGACATACACCTTATTTTCCTTTTTCCCGACACTGACGGTCACCGGGTCAGGGGCCTGGGAATATTTAAGCGCATTGGTTAACAGGTTCAGCATCACCTGCCCGATGCGGTCGTGGTCCCCCTGTACGATCGCTTTGCCGTTCTCATTAAAAATGATCTCACGGTTGCCGGCGGTTTGCCTCACCTCATCAATGGTCTCACGGATCAGCTCATTGAGATTGAATTCATTCAGATTCAGTTCCAGCTTACCCCTTTCCAGCCGGGAGAGATCGAGTAGCTCGGAAAGCAAACGGGTCAGCTTATTGATTTGTTTATCTATCACACCAAGGGACGAGCTTACTGATTCTTCAGGAGGCAGAATTTTCGTACGCTGGTATTCCTTAAAAAGAGCGAATAATAACTGCACATAGCCCTTAATCGAGGTGATTGGGGTTTTCAACTCGTGGCTGGCCATTACGATGAAATCATCCTTTCTTCTTTCGTGTTCCCTGATCTCGGAGATATGGGCTTCCAGATCGTCTTTCATTGCAGCGATGGCGATACCCAGGGAATCCATTTCTCCCCTCGGTCTGATCTGAACGTTAAAATCGCCTTTCCCGATCCGGGTGGCTGCATAAGCCAGTTCCCTGTTGTTCGAGCTGATCTTCTCGATCGATTTTGCCAGTCCGCCAATGGCATCGCGTGGTTTGAGGGGCAGGGCTTCCGCTTCTTCTCCCACCGAGATCTTTTGTGCGGCCCTGTCAAGGAACCGGAGCTGCGAATTGATAACGCGGGAGGTATAGAACATATATACCAGTACACCCACCATCGCGATCGCCAGGATGAACAAGCGTGTGTCGCGCCTGCGGATCTCTTCATCGTACCGGTTCTCCATCTTCGCCCGGGAACTTCCCAGGATGCTCTGCTGCATTAAACGGAGATCATCGATCGCTTTATCACTGATTGCCCACCATTCGTCGGCTTTCATCGAAGTGTCAAAGCTGAAACGTTTAAATACTGAATCGATGTAATTCAGGGTTCGTGTTACGTGGGGCTGATACCGCCAGTCGAGGTATCTCTTCAAAAGATTACCGCCGGTTTTCTCCAGCAATTCTTTCTCATAGGTCCCCAGCATTTCATAGGATCCCAGGAGGCCATAAAGCATCAGGAGATTGTTCTCTTTCAGCAGAAGTGATTTATAAAAGTTCACCCGGATCAGTCCCAGGTACATAAAGAGATCGTTCATTATGCGGGCGGAAGTGAGATCCTCGAAGACCGTATCCACCACGGGATTATGCACCGAAGCGGTTTGTGTGACCGTTTTTAACCGAAAGGTCGCCGTGGTATAATAATGCATTACGAAATCGGGATTGATCTCCCGCGTGCTATCGATGAATCTTCGCCGCGCATCCAGGCTGTCAAGAAAGGTATATCGCCTGTAATTTTTCACGGTGGGATCTTCATTTCCGTCGAGCAGCATCAAAACAGAATCTGTAGTCGCACGCGCGCGCTTAGCCATAAGGTATGAGGAGCTGTCTTTTTTCAACGCATAAACAAAAGTTCTCCTGTTCTCTATCTGCAGGTTCGTTGCCGCTGCAGACAGATCGGCAAAAAGGTGTATGTGGTTGAGGTAAGATCCGATCAGCCCAACCCGCTCGTTGCTGTCCTGGTAAACCCTGAGTGCCAAGATCACGATCAGGATCATAGGAAAGAGCACCAGCAACAAAAGTTTTCCGGGTAAGGGGATTTTTCTGAATACATTCATTTTGCTGGAAGTCGCTTAGGGTGTTTCAATCGGGCACTTTATTCAGCACTAAGGCGTCCACTTTGGAGTAAAGCTCATTGATGTCAAATGGCTTTGCAATGAATTCATCGGCCCCGGCCTGCAGGCAGGATTCCCGTGCATTGGGGTGCGCAGAGAACATAAGAACAGGGATCTCGCTGCTGGCCGGGTTCTTTTTCAATGTCGCGCAGATCTCCCTGCCATCGTCGCCCGAGAGGAGCAGGTCGGTGATCACCAAATGCACGGATCTTTCACGAAGGAGGTCGAACATATCTTTTCCTCTTTCGGTGACGATCACTTCATAACCCCGGAATTCGAGCATCACCCGTATCATAGTACCGATGTCAGGATCGTCATCAAGAACCACTATTGTATGTTTATTGTCTTTCATTTATCAGTATTCAATGGCAATTCAACCGTAAAACAGGCGCCTTTCCCGATCTCGCTCTCCACCTTCACCTCTCCCCCGTGTTGTTGAACGATATCTGCCGTTATATACAGCCCGATACCAAAGCCCGGGAAAGTATTCTCCTGTTTTCCCTCGACCCGGTAGAACCGGTCAAAAATAAGCCGGTGATCCCGCGGGTTGATCCCGATGCCGTAATCCCGGATCGAAATGGACAAAATTCCACCCTTTCGGTTGACCTCGATATCCACCCGATCGGCATTGGGCGAATATTTCACCGCGTTGGTGATCAGGTTAACGATCACCTGGCCGATCCGGTGCCGGTCGGCATTTATGAGGCCATCATAATGACAGGCCAGGCTGAGCTCGTGCCTCCCTACTGTTGGTTTCAACTCGCGGATGGTTTCTTCCACCAGTTCACAAAAATTGAATTCCTTTTTTTCGATGCGCAGTTTACCGAATTCGATCCTTGAGAGATCGAGAAGCTCGGAGATAAGCGAAACCATTTTATCCACCTGCTTATTCACCGCAGAGAGGGCGACGTCCAGCTGGGGATACTTTTCCCGAAATGAATCGAAATCCGGGTCATCCAGGATCGACGTGATCAGCTGCATATATCCTTTGATGGATGTAATGGGTGTTTTCAGCTCGTGGCTGGCCATGTGGATGAAATCATCCTTCCGCCGTTCGTATTCTTTCAAAATGGAAATATCCCGGGCTATCTTGGAAGCACCGATGATCTTCCCCTCGCTGTCTCTTATAGGTGAGATGGTCAGTGAAATATCCAACAGGCGGCCATCCTTTGTTTTTCGCTTCGTTTCAAAATGTTCCACCCGTTCCCCTTTTTTCATCTTCTCAATGATGCGGGGTTCTTCTTCCTGGCGGTCTGCGGGGATCAGCTTGGCAATGGAAGCGCCGATCATTTCTTCAGCTGTATAGCCGAAGGTTTGCTGGGCCCCGTGGTTCCAGCTCGTGATGATCCCTTCGAGTGTCTTGCTGATGATGGCGTCCTCCGATGATTCCACAATGGCTCCCAGGAGAGCCAGCTTATCGATAGATGAAAGCGCGATGGCAGATTTCATCCCCCCGGAGGTTCGGTCATTCTCTGTAAAGTGATCCCGCATACAAATGGGAAAGGGACAAGGTCACCCGGCTGGGAGCTCCTTGTCCTTTTCTTTTAATCCTGGAAGTTTTTGATCTTATTGTAAAGTGTCTTCCGGTCGATCTTCAAAAGCTCAGCGGCCTTCTTCTTGTTGAAATTCACTTTTTGCAGAACGCCCATAATGGTCTCATATTCCGCCTTGATCGCGGCGTT
>CAMLEM010000186.1 GCA_946479005.1 uncultured Chitinophagaceae bacterium
CTCGCAAAGGCCGTGATCCCGGGAATGAAAAAGGAGGGATATGGCCGGATCGTGAACGTGATCTCCACTTCAGTGAAAATTCCCCTCAGGAACCTCGGAGTTTCGAATACCATTCGCGGCGCTGTGGCCAGTTGGGCAAAAACGATGGCCAACGAGCTGGGTGAATTCGGGATCACGGTGAACAATGTGTTGCCCGGCCTCACTTCTACCTTGCGGCTTACCACGCTCATCGATAGCCTGGCAAAAAAAGGGAACACGCAGCCCGAGGCAATCGCAAAGGGAATGCTAAGTGAAGTGCCGATGAAAAGATTTGCAGAAGCCCGGGAGATCGCCGCGATGGCGGCCTTTCTTGCCTCCCCCGCGGCCTCCTATGTAAATGGAACCAGTATTCCTGTTGATGGAGGCAGAACGGGAAGCATCTGAAAGAATGGATCTGACTCTTCCATATTACCTCGAAAATTACATTGGCGGAAACCTGATCGGCCCCCTCAGCGGAAAATTCATCGATAACGTCAACCCGGCTACCGGTGAAGTTTATGCGCAGGTGCCCGACAGCAATGACAAAGATGTGGAAGCGGCCGTGCAGGCAGCAGCAGCGGCTTTTGAAAGCTGGTCAAACAGCCCGGTGGAGCACCGGTTTCGCGTGCTTAACCGTATCGCTGAACTCATAGAAGAAAACCTGGAAGCCCTGGCGCTGGCAGAGACCAACGATAACGGAAAGCCGCTTTGGCTCAGCCGGAAAGTGGACATTCCCCGGGCTTCGGCCAATTTCAGGTTCTTCGCCACCGGCATTATCCACTTCGCTGCCGAAGCGCATTCAATGGAAAACAGGGCGGTCAATTATACCTTGCGACAGCCGCTCGGCATCGTCGGCTGCATTTCACCGTGGAACCTGCCTTTGTATCTTTTTACCTGGAAGATCGCGCCAGCCCTGGCAGCGGGAAATTGCGTGGTCGCCAAACCTTCCGAGATAACACCCGCTTCTGCTTTTTTGCTGGCCAGGATCTGCATCGAGGCGGGATTGCCTCCCGGGGTCCTGAATATCGTGAATGGAACCGGCCCCGGGGCCGGCGAAGCCATCGTTTCTCATCCGCAGGTAAAAGCCATTTCCTTTACAGGAAGCACCCGCGCGGGCGAGAGGATCGCCTCCATAGCAGCTCCTAAATTCAAAAAGCTTTCCCTTGAACTGGGTGGAAAGAATCCCGCCCTGGTCTTTGCTGACTGCAACTGGGAAAAGATGATGAAAGAAACCATTCGCTCATCTTTCAGCAACCAGGGAGAGATCTGTCTTTGCGGTAGCCGCATCATCGTGGAAGAAAAAATATTTGAAAAATTCAAGGAAGAGTTCATTGCACGGGCTGGAGCGCTAACCGTGGGGGATCCGCTCGAAGAGCAATCAAAGCAGGGAGCCATCGTCAGCAAGATCCATTTCGATAAGATCCTCCGGTGCATTGAAACGGCGAAGCAGGAGGGAGGAACCATCCTTTGTGGCGGAAATCCCGTAAAAGTTCCCGGTCGCTGTGAAAAAGGTTTCTTCATTGAACCTACCGTCATTGAAGGCCTGGGCCCGCAATGCAGGACCAACCAGGAAGAAATTTTCGGACCGGTGGTAACCCTGCAGAGTTTCAAAACAGAGGAAGAAGCGCTGGCGCTCGCCAATGCAAGCGAGTACGGGCTGGCGGCCACTGTCTGGACGCAGGATATCTCCCGTGCCAACCGCGTAGCTGCTAAACTTGAGGCAGGCATCATCTGGGTCAATTGCTGGTTGCTTCGTGACCTGCGAACACCATTCGGAGGATTAAAAAACAGCGGGGTAGGACGGGAAGGAGGCTGGGAGGCATTAAGATTTTTTACAGAGGCCCGGAATGTTTGCGTGGAGTTATAGCTTTGCCGATTATGGGTTCCATCGTTCATACAGATAAAGCCGCCTCACCACTGGGCGCATATCCTCACGCCAGGCGGGTCGGTGATCTTTTGTTCCTGTCAGGGATCGGCCCGCGAAATGCGATCGACAATTCCATTCCCGGCCTGGAATTGGATGATAAAGGGAAAATTGTCAGGTATGATATTGAAAAAGAATGTCACGCAGTTTTCGCCAACGTAAGATCGGTGCTGGAGGCCAGCGGCAGCAGTTGGGAAAAGATCATTGATGTAACTGTGTTCCTGACGAATATGAAAGAGGATTTCCCGATCTATAATAAAATATACAGCGATTATTTTCATAACGTACAGGCCTGCCGCACCACGGTAGAGGTGAAGAGCCTCCCCACCCCCATTGCCATCGAACTGAAAGTGATCGCCACGGTTTAAATTTTAACGGATCAGATGTATTACCAGAATTCCCTTGGATTGGCGAGAGGCCTGGATGCAAATGACAGGCTGAAGAAATTTCGTCATCATTTTCATATTCCCCAGTTCAATGGCAAGGATTCCATTTATTTCAATGGCAATTCCCTGGGCCTTCAGCCAAAACGCGTGAGCGAATACATCCAGCAGGAACTCGATGATTGGGCAAAAATGGGTGTGGAAGGGCATTTTCACGCCAAGAACCCCTGGTTGCATTACCACGAACTCTTTCCCGCGCGATTATCTAAGATCGTGGGTGCCCTGCCGGAAGAAGTGGTGGCAATGAACCAGCTTACCGTGAACCTGCACCTGCTGATGGTAAGTTTTTATAAGCCTACCAAAAGAAAGTATAAGATCATCTGTGAGGCCCGTGCCTTTCCCAGTGATCAATATGCTTTCGAATCACAGGTGAGATACCACGGCTTTGATCCCGAAAAAGCGATCATCGAAGTGGGCCCCCGGCAAGGAGAGCAGGTGATCCGGCACGAAGACATCCTGGCAACTATAAAGAAACACGGGAGATCAACCGCGCTCGTTCTATTCGGTGGCGTTAACTATTATACCGGGCAGGTCTTCAATATGAAGGCGATCGTTGAGGCCGCCAGGGAAGCTGGGGCCTATTGTGGATTCGACCTGGCTCACGCCGCGGGGAATGTTGAACTACGGCTCCACGACTGGGATGTCGATTTTGCCTGCTGGTGCTCCTATAAATACCTGAATTCGGGACCGGGCAGCGTAGCCGGTGCGTTTATACATCAACGTCATATCCGCAACACGGAGTTGCCGCGCTTCGCGGGATGGTGGGGACATAACAAGGAGACCCGTTTCCGGATGGAAAAAGGGTTTCAGCCCATACCCACCGCTGAAGGGTGGCAACTGAGCAATGCACCTGTATTAAGTATGGCTGCGCACAAAGCCTCCCTGGATATTTTCGAGGAAGCAGGTATGGACCTGTTGCACGAAAAAAGAAAGCAGCTCAGCGCCTTCCTGCATTTTATCTTAAAAGACATCAATGAAAATCTTTCTGAACCCCTGGTACAGGTGATCACCCCGGAAAATGAAGATGAACGGGGCTGCCAGGTGTCGATGCTGATGGTGAAAAAAGGAAAGGAGATATTTCGCGAAATGTCCTCACACGGCATCATTGCCGACTGGCGGGAGCCCAATGTGATCCGCGTGGCTCCTGTGCCTCTTTACAATTCATTCGAGGATGTCTGGAGGTTTGGAAACAGTATTTCATCTATATTAAGGTCCTGAGATCCCTGCTTATGCAAAAGAACATCATCATTGTCGGTGCCGGCCTCGTGGGCTCCCTGCTATCCATCTATCTTTCGCGACGGGGCCATAAGGTGAGGATCTACGAACGCCGGGGAGATATGCGAAAGGAAAGAATGAGCGCGGGCCGTTCCATCAATCTCGCATTAAGCGACCGGGGATTGCTGGCCCTGGAAAAGGTTGGCCTGGCCGATGAAATCCGCGAGATCGCCATCCCTATGCACGGTCGTTATATACATAATCTAACCGGGGAGCCTGCCTTCCAGCCTTACGGCAAAGAGGGACAATTTATCAATTCCGTATCCAGGGGTACGCTCAATATGAAATTGATGGACCTGGCGGAGAAGAATGGGGTGGAGATATTCTTCAACCAGCGCTGCGACCGGATCGATTGGGCAAAGGATGAAATCCATTTTGAATCCGGGAAGGGAGAAAATCTGAAGCCCTTCAGCTCGGACCTTGTTTTTGGTGCCGACGGCGCCTTTGCAGCCACCCGCCTGCAGCATATGCTGCAGCACGATAAATTCGATTATCACCAGTACTATATTGACTGCGGCTATAAAGAGCTTACCATTCCACCCACATCCGACGGGAAGTTCGCGATGGAAGTGAATGCGCTGCATATCTGGCCGAGGAAGGACTATATGCTTATCGCCCTGCCCAATCTCGACAAAACCTTTACCTGCACCCTCTTTTTCCCGTTCTCGGGAGAGTTGTCCTTTGAAAAGCTCAAAACAAAAGAAAGCGTAAAGGATTTTTTTGAAACTACGTTTCCCGACGCGATCCCGCTGATGCC
>CAMLEM010000187.1 GCA_946479005.1 uncultured Chitinophagaceae bacterium
CACTTCTCCCTTACAGATCCAGACTTTGATGCCGATCTTCCCATATACCGTCAGCGCAAACACGTTGGCGTAATCAATGTCCATCCTGAACGTATGCAGGGGAACACGTCCCTGCTTGATCTCTTCGGTTCTCGCGATCTCCGCGCCGCCGAGACGCCCGGCAACTTTCACCTTGATCCCCTCGGCGCCCATACGGAGCGCAGAAGCGATCGACATCTTGATGGCCCTTTTATAATTGATCCGGTTCTCGATCTGGCGGGCAATGGTATCGGCAACGATCATCGCATCCAGTTCGGGACGGCGGATCTCCAGGATATTGATCTGGACATCATCCTTACCGGTCAGTTTCTTCAACTCCTCTTTGATACGGTCTACCTCTCCACCACCCTTACCAATGATGATACCCGGCTTGGATGTATGAATGGTGATGATCAGCTTACCCAGCGTGCGTTCGATAACGATCTTCGAAATGCCCCCTTTGTTGATACGGGCATTCAGGTAAGTCCTGATCTTGTTATCCTCGATCAGCTTCCCGGCAAAATCTTTTTTGTTGCCGTACCAGTTAGATTCCCATCCCCGGATGATGCCTAACCTGTTGCCGATCGGATTTGCTTTTTGACCCATAGTTTTGTTTTAAAATTCCAAATTCCAATCGTTCGAAGAGTTTTGGGATTTGGGATTTGATTTTTTGGGATTTATTATTCAGTAATCTTATTGGTTTTCGGTCCTTTCTTCACCGCCGTTTTCTTCGCTTTCGGAGCCCTGGCTTCGGGTGCTTCCACGCCATTGTCCACGATCACCGTCACGTGATTGCTCCTCTTGCGAACGCGGTATCCACGTCCCTGGGGTGCCGGCCGCATACGCTTCAGCGTTCTCGCGCCATCTACGAAAATGGTCTTCACCACGAGCTTGCTTTCATCACCGCCTTCATTTTTCTCTTTCCAGTTACTGATCGCGCTAAGGACCAGCTTGCGCAAAGGCACGGCAGGATGCTTGGGATTATGCTCCAGTTGGGCAAGCACTTTCTCCACCTTCTCGCCCCGGATCATATCGGCAAGCAAGCGCATCTTGCGTGGTGATGTTGGATAATTCCTGAGTTTTGCTACTGCTTCCATAATATTTTATATTGTTAGAATCTGGCGGTGACCGAGCGAAGCCGAAGTCACCGTGAATCCTAAGCTTTTTTATGCTTCTACTTTCTTACTTGAGTGTCCTCTGAACTGGCGCGTGGGAGCAAACTCTCCAAGTTTGTGACCCACCATAAATTCCGTCACATACACGGGAATGAACTTGTTGCCATTATGTACGGCAAAAGTGTGTCCCACAAAATCCGGGGTGATCGTTGAACGACGACTCCAGGTCTTGATCACGGATTTCTTCGCTTTACCCTCATTGATGGATAACACCTTTTTCTCGAGGTGTGTCGCCACATAAGGACCTTTTTTTATCGAACGTGCCATTTTATTGCTTTATAGTTATTTCTTACTTAGCTATTTTACTTCCGTCCTTCCTCTGGATGATCAGCTTGTCGCTGCCCTTTCCACGCGTCCTGGTCTTCAGTCCACGAGAATACTGGCCCGTCCTGGAACGAGGCTGACCACCGGATGCCTTTCCTTCACCACCACCCATTGGGTGATCCACGGGGTTCATCGCCACACCACGGTTGCGGGGCTTGATCCCTTTCCAGCGGTTACGGCCGGCCTTACCCATACTCTGCAGACTGTGATCGCTGTTACTGACAACACCTACCGTCGCTACGCAGTTGATCAATACTTTTCTCAGTTCTCCGCTGGGCATTTTCAACACGGCGTACTTATCTTCCTTGTTGGTCAGCTGGGCCGAAGATCCTGCGCTGCGGGCCAGTTTACCACCCTGTCCTGGCTGCATCTCAATATTGTGTACGTTGGTACCCAGGGGCATATTCTTCATCATCAGTGCATTCCCGATCTCGGGAGCCACATCCGGTCCGCTTTCCACTTTGGCACCCACCTCGAGGCCCTGGGGGGCCAGGATATATCTTTTCTCACCATCCTCGTATCTCACCAGCGCAATGAAAGCCGTACGGTTCGGATCATATTCGATCGTTTCCACCGTGGCTGCCCCGGCCTTATTCCTTTTAAAATCAATGATGCGGTATTTCTTCTTATGACCACCGCCCCGATATCTCATCGAAAGATGTCCTGAAGAGTTCCGTCCACCGGTACGGTGTTTCGGCTCCACCAGGCTCTTCTCCGGTACATTGGTTGTTACCTCGGCATACGCATTGCCGATCCTCCAACGTGTTCCGGCCGTGATCGCTTTGAATTTCTTTAGTGCCATTTTCTTTTATCGTTTTGCAATGTTTGCGGTCTTGCAGACCATTCTTAATTATTGTCAGATCGCTGAATACAGGTCGATGTTCTCCCCTTCAGCCACTGTTACAAATGCTTTCTTATAAGCAGGCTTCCTTCCGGAGATCACGCCCGCTTTGGTAAACCGGCTCTTGTTTTTTGCAGGAGATACGGCTGTGTTCACGCTCACCACATTCACACCGTAAAAGCTTTCCACCGCTTTTTTGATCTCCAGTTTGTTGGCTTTACGGGCCACCCTGAAAGCGTAACGGCGAAGTTTTTCCTGCTGCGCATTCGCTTTCTCAGTGAGGATCGGTTTTATCAGAACTTCCGAAAGTTTCATCTCTTTAATTTTTTATCGGGTTAATCAGGCTTCTGCTTTTTCGTCCTGCTCCGTGAATATCTTCGCTGCACTTTCCGTAAGGATCAGCACTTCGGAGTTCACGATATCATAAGTGTTGATGTCGCTGAGCAATACACCCAGTACGGAGGGTACATTGCGGATCGACTTCTCCACGTTCTCATTATACTCAGGCATCACGTACATCGTCTTCTTGTCGGCCAGTTTCAGCTTGCCCAGGATGTCCATAAAACTCTTCGTTTTGGGCGCATCCAGCTTCACATCCTCCAGCACAACGATGGCGTTCTCTTTTGCCTTGTAAGAAAGCGCGGAGATCTTCGCCAGGTCCTTTACTTTCCGGTTCAGCTTGATGTCGTAACTGTGTGGCTTAGGACCGAAGATGGTACCGCCCCCTTTATACAAAGGGTTGCGGATATTTCCTTTACGGCTTCCGCCGGTTCCTTTCTGGCGGTGAAGCTTGCGGCTGGCACCCTTCACTTCTGCCCGGGTCTTCACTTTATGTGTTCCCTGGCGCTGTGCGGCGAGATACTGCTTCACGGCGAGGTAGATCACGTGATTGTTGGGCTCCGCACCAAAGATGTCTTCGGGCAGATCCACCGATCTTCCTGTTTTCTTTCCTTTGATATCTACGATTTCTAATTGCATTGTTTATGATTTTCGGATGCCCGGTTATTGTTGAATGTAAACGATGGAACCATTGTGTCCCGGAACGGATCCGCTGACGAGAATGTAATTTTTATCAGGGAAGACCTTCATGATCTTCAGGCCTTTCATCTTCACGCGGTCGTTACCCATGCGTCCGGCCATCTTCATCCCCTTCATTACGCGGCTCGCATCGGAGGAGTTACCGAGAGAACCCGGGGCGCGCTGGCGGTCGTGCTGACCGTGCGACTGTTGTCCCACCCCGTGGAAACCGTGACGTTTTACAACACCCTGGAATCCCTTACCCTTGGTGGTGCCAACGACCTCCACTTTATCGCCTTCAGCGAAAATGTCTGCCGTAATGGTCTCACCAATATTTTTTTCGATGGAGAAATCCCGAAATTCCCTGGAGACTTGCTTGGGAGTCGTGGATGCTTTTGAGAAGTGGTTGATCTGGGCCTGGCTGGAACGCTTTTCCTTACGTTCGCCAAACGATACCTGGAGGGCATTGTAGCCGTCCGTTTCTTTGGTTTTTACCTGTGTTACCACACAGGGGCCTGCTTCAATGATCGTGCAGGCGGTTTGCTTGCCGGAGGCATCGAAGACGCTGGTCATCCCGATCTTTTTTCCAATAATTCCTTTCATAATTTTCTGTTTATGCCTTCAGGATTATTGGGACATCGCTGGAATGCAGGTGCGTCACGACGCACCAGGCGTTTCAATCCCCGTTTTTCTGCCGACCTTTTCTTTTACGCCCCCCGCATCCTTGTGGCAATCCTTGTGATCACCGGATGATCCGCCGAGCTTTAGCTAAGGCGGATGACAGAAGTACCGACAGTAAACAAACCCTGAATGGCTTGTTTTATACCCCCACTCCCGAAGGAGGAGAGATTTACCAGAGCTCTTTTCTTCCCCCGCTGATGAGCAGGAGAGTTGAGAGATGGCGATAAATGATATTATAAGAACTAATGCCCGGATCCCGTGGGATCCGAACGTACTACGCTTTGATCTCTACTTCCACACCGCTCGGCAGATCGAGCTTGCTCAGCGCATCCACAGTACGGCTCGAAGACGTGT
>CAMLEM010000188.1 GCA_946479005.1 uncultured Chitinophagaceae bacterium
CGAGGAATTAGGAAACGAGGTTCCCGATGAACCGGTGATATTTATGAAGCCCAAGAGCGCCCTGCTCCAGCCTCACACGCCGTTTTATTACCCCGAATTCACCAATGAGCTCCACTATGAATGTGAACTGGTTTTGCGTGTAAGCAAGAACGGTAAGTATATCCAGGAAAAATTCGCCAGTAAATATTATGATGCCGTTTCAGTAGGCATTGATTTCACCGCAAGGGATATCCAGAACGAGATGAAGGAAAAAGGACTCCCCTGGGAGAAGGCCAAGGCCTGGGATAATTCCGCGGTGATCGGCAAATGGATCCCCATTGCCAACATCAAGAATAAAAAGGACATCAACTTCTGCCTTTACAAGAATAAGGAACTGGTTCAGCAGGGAAACTCTGCACAGATGATCCACACTTTTGACAAGATCATCTCCTATATCTCAAATTACTTCTCCGTGAATATCGGAGACGTGATCTTCACGGGAACGCCTGCCGGTGTGGGTGAGGTGGTGGTGGGAGATGAACTGGAAGCGTTCATCGAAGATGACAGTATGTTCAATCTCGAGGTGAAGTGAGCCTTTCAGTTAGTACATTTGCCTCTCGATGAATTCAGTGGTTTCAAAGGAAATTCTCAGCAGGGCCTATCGCCTGATGTGTTATGCCAGGGAGATGGCCGTTACTTATGAAGCCAACCGTTCCATTTGCAAATATGTTCATTCCACATCGCGGGGGCACGAGGCGATACAGCTGGCTACAGCTTTCCAGCTGGGGCCGCAGGATTTTGTAAGTCCGTACTACCGCGATGAAAGCATTCTTCTCGGCCTGGGGTTTACGCCTTACCAGTTGATGCTGCAGTTGCTGGCCAAAGGCGATGATATCTTCACCGGCGGCAGGGAGTACTATTCACATCCTAATTACCGGGGCGACGACAAGCCCACCATCATTCATCAAAGCAGCGCCACCGGAATGCAGGCCATTCCCACAACGGGGCTGGCGCAGGGCGTGAAATATCTTGAACATTACCTGGAGGAAAGACTGAAGAAAGGGAGTTCCGGCGAGTTGCCGGTCGTGGTCTGTTCGCTGGGTGATGCCAGCATCACGGAAGGTGAAGTGAGTGAAGCCTTGCAGTTTGCCGTCCTGAAACAGCTACCCCTTATTTTTTTGGTGCAGGATAATAGTTGGGGCATCAGTGTTTCCGCTGAGGAAGCCCGTGCAATGGATGCTTATGAATTTGCGGCGGGATTCAAAGGGCTGAACCGGAAAAGAGTGAATGGAAGTGATTTTGAAGCCTGTTTCAATGTGATGGAGGATGTTTGCAATGCCGTGCGAAAGGAAAGAACGCCCTGGCTGGTACAGGCAAAAGTTCCCTTGCTGGGCCATCATACCAGTGGCGTAAGAAAGGAATTTTACAGGAGCGTCGAAGACCTTGAAAAGCACGCGATCGATGATCCGGGTCCCAAGCTCAGGAAGCGATTGATCGATCTCGGCATCAGCGAACCGGATATCCTTTCCATAGAAAAAGAGGCAGAGACTTACATTGCCGCAGAATTCAGGCAAGCGATGGAAGCCCCCGAGCCCGACCCCGATGGGATAAGTGATTTTGTATTTGCGCCAACCCCGGTCACAGAGGAAAAGGGGGAGCGCTCGCCCGCGGGGGCAGAAAAAGTAATTATGGTGGATGCCGCGCTTTTTGCCATCCGGGAAATAATGGAGGAACATCCCGAGTGCGTTTTGTACGGCCAGGATGTGGGAAAGAGGCTGGGCGGCGTGTTTCGCGAAGCCGCAACGCTGGCGGAAAAATTTGGCGATCACAGGGTGTTCAACACCGCCATCCAGGAAGCATACATTGTGGGATCCACTGCAGGAATGTCGGCCCTGGGGCTGAAACCGATCGTTGAGGTCCAGTTTGGGGATTATATCTATCCCGGGTTTAACCAGCTGGTGACGGAACTTTCAAAAAGCTGTTACCTGAGTTGCGGGAAATTTCCCGTTTCAATGATATTAAGGGTGCCTGTTGGCGCTTATGGCGGAGGCGGTCCTTATCACAGCGGCTGCGTGGAAACCACTGTACTTTCCATCAAGGGAATCAAGGTGGTCTATCCTTCCAATGCTGCGGATATGAAAGGATTGATGAAGGCCGCCTATTTTGATCCCAACCCCGTAGTGATGCTGGAGCATAAAGGTCTTTACTGGAGCAAGGTGCCGGGGACGGAAGAAGCCAAAACGGCTGAACCCTCGCGCGACTATATCCTGCCGTTAGGAAAAGCGGCGATCGTAACACAGGCTTCCCGTGAATTCATCGACAATGGCGAAAGCTGCGTAGTGATCACCTATGGAATGGGGGTGTACTGGGCGAAAGACGCTGCGAAGAGATTTCCCGGCAGGGTGGAGGTCATTGACCTGAGAACCCTGTTCCCGCTTGATGAGAAAATGATATATGAAAGGGTGGGCGCACACGGAAAATGTATTGTGCTTACCGAAGAGCAGCAGAATAATTCCTTTGCCGAAGCGCTGGCAGGCAGGATCTCGAAGAATTGCTTCCGTTCACTGGATGCTCCCGTTGAAGTAATGGGCGCCATCAATGTACCGGCAGTACCGATGAACCTCTTACTGGAGAGCGCGATGCTTCCCAATGCGGATAAATTGTCCCGCCTGATATCTTCATTGCTGGAGTCCTGACCGCAACCAACCTCTCTTCTTTGTCATCTATACTAACGGGCCTACCCGCACACGGGTATTTGTTGAATGGCGACAGGGTGCTAACTTCAATTCAATTTTTACCCGATGAAATTTTTTCGACTGTTTTTCCTGGTCATCCTGTGTTCTTCTTTATCCCGTTCAGCCCTGGGCCAGGCGGCCGAATTAAATATCCATTCAGGACATTCAGCCTGGATCAAGGATTTCTGCATTTCTCCCAATGAGAAATACCTGGCTACAGCGAGCTATGACTATACTGTCAAATTATGGGATTTCCGGGCGGGTAAGGAACTGAGAACCCTGAGGGGACATAAAGATTATGTGACCAGTGTAAAATTCTCAGCCGACGGAAGCCTCCTGGTGTCGGGTGATATGGCAGGACAGATCATCATCTGGGATGTAATAACCGGGCAGCTTTTGAAAACACTCACCCCACGGCATTATGCCGAGGTCACAAGCGTGGAGTTTTCAGCAGATAACAAACGGATCCTTTCCTGCTCCCGGGATCACAAACTAATGGTAGCGGATATCGATACCGACCGGGAACTGAGCGCTTTTAACCTGGAGACCGCCGGGCTGAAAGCACGTTTTATGCCCGACAATAATTTTATCGCGAGCCTTGATGATAAAGGAGAGCTGTTCATTTGGGACATTCGTGGTGACAGTTCTTACAAGGGTGTTTATTATTACCAGGGGCGCATCACTGATTTTGCGATCAGCAGGGATGGATCGGCATTCTTCACCACGGTTGAGTCAGACACGAGCAATATCAGGATGCTCGATATTGAAAGCTGGACCACCCGGGGATGGTTGAAGGGACATCCAGTTTATCCCGCCTCTGTCGCCACCACGGATGATGACCAGGTGATCTATACTGCCTCCTTCCGGATGGAGCCCGGCAAGCCAGTCACTTATTCCACCGAGATCAGGAAATGGAACGTCGCTTCCCGGGAATGCCTGGATTCCTTTGTCATCAGCCGGGAAGGGGTTCACGATTATTCACTGGAATACCTGCCTGGCAGCAGGCAATTGGTCTCTATGATGAGCACCACAAGGCTTGGTGTACTCAATGCCGTTCCGGTGTCCTTCGCGCGGGCAATACGGGGAGGAGGTACACTGATCAATGCAGTGTATGAGACCAGTCCCGGCAATTTCCTGTTGATAGGTGATGACGGGCCCATTAAATCGCTGAACCTGGAGAAGAACGAATACCGTATCTCCGGGCCGGGGCTTCCCACGGCAGCGATCAGGCAGGCCAGCCTTTCGAATGATAAGAAACACCTGTTCGCACTGGCATACGCGGATTCTTCGATCTATAAGATCGACCTGGCGAATAATGAGAAAACAGCCGTTGTGAAGGGTCCCCTTCACATCCGTGAATATTTCCTCAACCGCGAGCAGGATCACATCCTTTACCGCGGGGTAATGATAGACTCCCTGGAACGACTGACCAATCATTCAACCTTCGTCATTCAACAACTGGATCCGGATTCAGTGATCGCCCGGCTGGACATTCCCAGCTTTATGATCATTCCTTACGCGCTTTTGCAGGATAACAGGTCTGTAATATTTCAACGGCTCGCCGATACGCTCACCATCTGGGATTCGCGAACTAACAGGATGAGATACCTGGCGGATAGCGCTTTTAAAGGCTCTCCCGTTACGCGATTCGTTCCCGTTGGAGAAGAGCAGTTCCT
>CAMLEM010000189.1 GCA_946479005.1 uncultured Chitinophagaceae bacterium
GGTTGGCCTGCCTGGGCTACGATTACCAGGTATTTGGAGACATCACAAAGGGGTTGGAGTATAGTCTGAAAACAAAGGAAATGGTCGACGAGATCAATGATGATCGTTTGAAAGCGAGCACCTACCTCGTGGTGGCTTTAAATTACTCTGGATTTTCTGAATATGCCAAGGCAAGGTCATATTTGATGCAGGCATATGAAATGAGCAACCGCGTTGAACCTAATATTTTCACCATACTTATCAATGAAAACCTGGGAAAGATATTCCTGGCCACTAACAAAATAGACTCAGCCCTGATCTTTACCCAAAAGGCGTATGAGATTAGTATGGCGACCGGCATCCAATATTACCTCTGTGACATTTATGAGCAGATGGGAAAGATCCACGCAAAATTGAATAATCCAACCCTTTCGCTCAGTTACCTGAACTTATCCCTGCAGGAAGCGAAAAAGATCAATTCTCCAAAGTATATGAGCATCGCCAACAATGCATTGGCCGATCACCATTTACCAACGGCAAAGGATTCTGCCATTTATTATGCCAAACAGTCAATCGCATCGGTTGAGCATACTCCATTTTCCACGATGAGTATCACACCTGCTAAAATGTTGCTGGATATTTACACCCCTGTCAATGTCGACAGCGCTTTCAAATATTCAGAGATATACCGGGTGGCCAATGACAGCCTTTTTAACTTCAAGAAGATCCAGGCAACCCAGCTTATGACCTTCGAGGAGGATGCGCGTCAAAAAGAAAAGGCGTTTGAAATGGCCAGGGTGGAAACAGAGAGGAAGCGAAACATGCAGTATATCCTGATCGCATTTGGAATACTGATCCTGGTATCCGTTTATTTACTACTCAGCCGGAGCATCATCACCAATACCCGTATGATCGAATTCCTTGGCGTGGTGGCTCTTTTGATCGTGTTTGAATTTTTGAACTTATTGTTGCATCCTTTTCTCGAGCGGATCACGCATCATTCCCCGGTCCTGATGTTACTTTCACTGGTTTGCATCGCCGCCCTGCTCGTTCCTCTTCATCATCGAATTGAAAAATGGGCTACGCATAAACTGGTTGAGAAGAATAAAGCGATCCGGCTGGCATCGGCGAAACGGGTGATCACGGAGTTGGAAAAGGATTAGAGATGATCTTTGTCTTCTCGCACGGTTTTGGTTGCCTTCTCCCTGGCAGGGATATAATATCCAATCATTAAAAAAAAATAGTATGCCAGGACGTGGAGATAACAACAAGCGTGGTTCCGCCGGGCGTGGAAGCAGCAACCAGAGTAACCAGCCTTTTGCCGGGGATGGTAAAAAACAGGCGAAGTCAAACCATGGCAAACAGCAGACAGGAGGCAAAGCGTCTCAACCTTCGCCGGGATCAGCAGACCAGGACGCTAACCGGAACCGGGCTTTGAAAGACGGGAAGCGAAGAAGTGAAGACTGATTAAGGGGGCAATGGATTTCAAATAAGGTAAGTATCCAGGAGTAAAAATTGTTAAATTTAAGGGCGGTTGCCACCACAGCCGCCTTGAACTTATTATTACAATCCACCATTCGATGTACCAGAATTTTGCCGACCTGCCCCCGGGGTCTTCACGGGGCCTCAAGCTTTTCGTGCTCATTCTCCTTGGTTTTTTACCACAGCTTTTGATCGCACAGAATAAGGTTGTATCCTTTACCGTCAACCCCACATCCCTGGTGATCAATGGCAGTACATTTACCGCAAAGACGATGCTGGCCCCCGGATTGATCAGGGCAATCGGCAAACCCGATGCGATAGATACGCTGCAGGCTTCCCAATTGAAGACGCTGAATGATCTGATGATGGCCACCCTGAATAAATATTCTAACAACGGCCTAATGCTGCTCCAGGGTAAGAATACGGAACGGGTGAACAGCATAATGATCTTTCCCAGCCCTCTCCCCTCCAAGAGATATATTGATTATGTGAATACCCCCTTCAGGGGAAAATTAACGTTGCTGGGATTCAGGATCGACAGCAATACCACCATCGACCAGGCGCAAAAGGCCCTGGCAAAGTACAATTTTGATCTTTCTGAAGAGTATACCAGTGGCGATTTCACTGTGTATGACCCAGTCAACCAGGCAAGACTTCTCGAGGTGAGAATGAACTTTATCCCTGCCTCAAGAAAAATAGAATACATCGATATCAAATTGTTTCCTGCCCGTGCTGCTGTTAAACAGGTAATCGAATATAAGGGAGGTCAGATGTACCTGGGCGGGATACTGCTCGACACCGCCGCTAATAAAGCATTACAACTTAAGAAGCTATTGGGGCCGGCCACTTTTGTTTTTGATGTCCGGTATAGTACTGCAGGTGGCATCACCTACAATGCGCGCCGGCATCATTACATTTACATCGCGGGCCTTTCATTCGTGGAGAATCCATTTAATCAGAGCCTGCTAATGCTGCAGATCGATTTTTTAACCACCCGGGCTAAACATGACCTGGGAAACCCGCTGTTTGAGCTCGTCATCAACAAGAAAAAGTTCGATCCTGAGAATGCAGTGCCCAACGGCCCGGACAATGTGAAATCGCATTATGGGCTCGATTCTGTTTCAAAGCAGGTGGTTGAATCCGACAATAAGACCTATGTTAGTTCAACCAGTAAATATGGCAAGCTTGAATTTGAGTTTGCGGGGAAATATAATTTCGAGAGAAGGGTGCATTTTGTGAACTATTATTTGAATACGGTGCGTTCCCAGGCAGAAACCGACGCTGAGCCTGCCACCAAACCTGCCGTGGTGGTAAGAGAAGGGTTGATGTCGATGACGAACAACAAGGGGAGTTTTTCCTGGGACAGTTCCCTTCCTCCAACCGAAGCACTTAAAACGATAATTGGTGAGCCGGATATCACCACAGCAACAGGCGTAAGCGAATACAACCGTCAAGGGATCCGGCTCTGGACCAAAGACGGGAAGATCTATTCCATACAGTTCTACCTGGATAACTACATCAACGCATACAGTGGCAACAATGATTCGCCCGGTTTATTTACCGGGTCCATCCAGGTAGATGGAAGATCTCTCACCACTTCCAGTACCGTGGAGTATGCCAAACAGGCGCTCACCTCGTACAACCTGCAGAAGGCGTATGACGATAAGAATCATACGGTGTACAGGGGTACATATAAGGGAACCACGCTATACCTGACATTTCTCCTGTCGGGAAAAAGGTTGATCTCCGTAAGCGTGAATAAATAAGGAGGGGATAGCGGTTGCAGGCCATTTGGCACGGAAACCTTTAATTTTGATCCCCCGCCCTGGAAGACCTTCCGCTAAGAAATCACCCGCCAAACCAACCTACTATGCCAGACATAAAAATCAAAACACTGGACGGAACTGAGACAGTTTTGTCAGACGCAGCCGTCGTGGAATTCAAATCAGGATTACTCGGTAGTGTATTAAGTAAGGGTGAACCGGGCTACGATGAAGCGAGGGCCCTTTGGAACGGGATGATCGATAACCGCCCCTCCCTCATAGCCCGCTGCACCGGAAATGCGGATGTGATCAGCGCCGTAAAATTCGCACGAAAAAACAACCTGCTTGTATCGGTCAAAGGGGCGGGACATAATATTGCCGGGCTGGCCTGCTGTGACGCTTCATTGATGATCGATCTCTCCCTGATGAACGGGGTTCGCGTCGATCCAGTAGAGAGAACGGCCGAAGCAGGCCCTGGGGCAACGCTCCGTAAACTGGACCACGAAACCCAGGCTTTCGGGCTGGCAACTCCGCTGGGGATCAATTCCACCACTGGTATCGCAGGACTCACGCTGGGTGGGGGATTTGGCTGGCTCAGCCGAAGCCTGGGTCTTACGGTCGACAACCTCCTGTCGGCGGATGTAGTTACTGCAGAAGGAAAACTGCTACACGCCAGTGAAAAAGAGAATGCAGATCTGTTCTGGGGCATTCGTGGAGGCGGGGGAAATTTCGGGATCGTCACTTCATTCAGGTTCCGGCTTCACCCGGTTGAACCGACCCTGCTGGCCGGGCTGATCATTCATCCCTTTAAAGATGCGGCAAAGGTCTTCAGGTTCTATCGTGATTTTGTTGACACGGCACCTGATAAACTTACCTGCTGGTGCGTTTTGCGAAAAGCTCCGCCGCTTCCTTTTCTCCCGGAGGATGTTCACGGTAAGGAAATATTCATCATCGCGGCTGTGTATGCGGGTGACATTAAAGAAGGAGAAAAGCTCCTGGAACCCTTAAGAAAGTTCGGGCAGCCCATAGCCGATGTGGTTGGACCCACTCCGTTCGCAGGTTTTCAACAGGCTTTTGACCCCCTGCTTACACCGGGGGCGAGGAATTATTGGAAGTCGCACAATTTTACTGAGTTGACTGATGAAGCGCTGGATACCATTATC
>CAMLEM010000190.1 GCA_946479005.1 uncultured Chitinophagaceae bacterium
GGTCCTGGTAAGCGGGACGATCGATCCGCCTGCTGTATGAGAAGGTCCACTGCTTCATCGGGTTCTTGTTCAAAGTAATGGAGGCAGAGGGAAACAGGTCGGTATAATCTCTTTCAAAGGTTGAATCGTAGGGCTCCAACACACTGTTTCTTTTCACTTTTCCCACTGAATTTCCTTCTGAATGGGTATTTTCTCCGCGCAGGCCCACCTGGAACATCCATCCCTTCATCTGCTTATTGAAATTTACATAAAGCGCATTGATATTTTCCCTATAATCAAACCGGTTGCTTTTCTCCTCGTCCAATACTTCGCTGGAAGAATACACATCGAAGCGACGGAAATCATTATCCGTTTTAACCACGCTGATCTTGGTACCCAGTGCGAGGCGGCCTCCCCAGGCATTACGCTCGTAATCAGTTTTGAAGGAAAAAAGATCAATGTCAGTTGGAGATATCATCCTGTTTATGGATCGATACAGTTCCGTTGTGCCATCGGGATGGAAATAATAGTTGGGCTGGAACTGGTTTGAATTGATCCGGAAGGTCCCATAATCTGCATCTATGTTCAGGTCAGTACCCCCCGACACCGAGTAGCGGTAATTCAAATTGGTATTCACATTCGTTCTTTCCATATCGTTCACGTTCGAAGCCCGCAGGATCCTGTCCAGGGTCATCGTGGGCTTATACACTATGGTCATCGGGCCTGAAGTATTAAAATCATTATTGGCCACGTTACCCGTCACCATTGCACCCAGGGTACTTTTCTGGCTGATGAAATAATCGATACCTCCCTTGAAGCTGTGGGTGTTGTTATGGAATACCATTGTATTGTGAGTTTCAAAGGCCGTGTCAAACTGCTCCCTGTACATATCCATCCTGTTCCTGTACTTGCCATTATTGTAATTATAGCTACCGAAGAGGTTTACCTTCTGGTTGCGATAATTCAAATTCAGCCCGGTATTCATTTTCCCATAAAATCCCTGGTTATACCCGAGGCTCACACTTCCGTTGGCGCCATAGGTCTTGTTCTTCTTCAACCTGATATTGATGATTCCCGCATTGCCGGCCGCTTCAAATCGCGCGGAAGGATTGGTGATGATCTCGATGGATTCGATCTGGCTCGACTGGGTACTTTTGAGAAAGTTCGCGAGATCGGCACCCGAAAGGGGCGAAGGTTTTCCGTCAATGAAAATTTGCACACCGGTCTTGCCTGCAAGGCTGATATTATCATCCTTGTCGATCATCACACCAGGCGCACGACGCAGTAATTCCAGGCCATCATTTCCTACGGCGTTAATGGTTCCTTCCACGTTCAGGATCGTCTTATCTGCCTTCACCTCGATGATCGGGCGCTGAGCCGTTACCGTTACCGCCGTCATATCACCCAGGCGGGTAGCCATAATGATATCAGGTACCTGCACATCAGCAGCCACATCGAAAGGAGCTGAATAGGATGGCTGGTAACCTACGAAAGAAGCACTTACAAGGTATTTTCCCGGGGTTGCGGGGATACTGTATTTACCTCCATCGCCCGTGATCCCAAGCTTCACTACGGAAGAGTCGGTCGCACGAAGGAGCGACACCGTGGATTTTTCCAGGGCCTTACCCTGGTGGTCTTTCACCACACCACTGATTTTCTGGCTGTTAGCGCTAAAGGCCAGTAACATCATTCCTGCAAACAACAAGTTGAATTTTCTCATAAAAAGCCTGTTTTTTAGATAAGGCAGGCCAAAGATATACCTGTGTCACGGCTTTGTAAAAGGCTAAGCGATGAAAGGCCGGATTCCTCCGATGAATGGTGAGTAATTCCCGGTGAATTGAGAGGCCGGATTGAAAAACAAGGCCTTAGGATTTCAGTTTTCCTTAGGTTTGCAGCCTAAAACCGACGAAAATGAATTTCCCCGAAAACCTCCGCTATACCAGGGACCACGAGTGGATTAGCCTGGAAGGCAATGTTGCAACGATTGGAATCACTGATTTTGCCCAGCGTGAGTTGGGAGATATTGTTTACGTGGAAGTGGAAACCGTCGGGAAGGAACTCGAAGCCGGTGCGGTGTTCGGAACCGTGGAAGCTGTGAAAACGGTTTCTGATCTTTTTCTACCGGTTTCAGGGACCATCAACGAACTCAACCCGGATCTCGCCAATTCCCCAGACTCCGTCAACAGCGATCCCTATGGTAAAGGATGGATGGTGAAGATGACGGTGAAAGATCCCGCAGACGTAGAAAAACTGATGTCCGCCAAAGAATACGAAGGAATGGTGGCCTAAAACTGCCGGTGTTAATTCCTCTTGCATACCTGGTCATTTGCACGGTGCTTCTCACCCTGCCGGGATCAGCCATTCCCAAAGACAACTGGTTCGACAGGATGTGGATGGACAAATGGGTCCACCTGGGTATGTTCTTCCTGCTCACCATCCTCTGGTGCTATGCATTTAAGAGACGGGGAAAGGCAAATTTGAAAGTTTTCACCTGGATCCTTGGCCTTGCTATTTTGTATGGGGTTCTAATGGAATTCGTCCAGCATTACTGGATACCGCATCGTTCTTATGATCCCGGGGATATGATCGCTGATGCGGCCGGCGCCCTGCTGGGTTTTTGGGTAAGCAGCAAAAGGTACCTAAAAAAATAGACCCCTGTAGAAACAGGGGTCGCAACCAAAACTAACTGCTTATGAGAAAATTGACTGCTTTTATTAAATGTCGTGTACTGGTATAACGCAAATTTACTGCCGATAGTATCAAGTCTGCTGTTAATGAAAGTCTAAAGCTCTGTTTCCTCGTACCTATTCTAAGTAATACCACTGAGGCATCCTGTAACCTCTTTAGACTGACATACTGCTGACAAAGAACTTCAACCGACTTCGCTTTATTACTTCAATATTCCGTGCCAAAATTGCTTTCTCCATTGCCGAAATAAAGGGTCTTTAGAGGAATTTAATTTCGGTTTGCTTGTAAGTGGTTGTGAACTAGTGAGGTTATTTCCCAGGTCAAATCCAGGATTATAATCAGAGTTGGAATTGAATCCCTGGCAGTCATCCAGCGGAAACCTGCGGGTTTATCCTTATTCCGAACCGGGTGTTGTCAGCAATGGGATTAAAAATCGGGAACTTGTTCTACTTTCTTTTGTGAAAGAATCCCCTGTTCCTAATTCTGCTTTGCCAGCTTTTCAGAATTTTCGGCGAACTGGAGGGCGTCAATCAGCTCCTGGATCTCGCCGTGTAAAACACTATCCAGGTTATAAAGCGTAAGCCCTATCCGGTGGTCGGTTACGCGGCCCTGGGGGAAATTATAGGTGCGGATCTTGGCGCTCCGGTCTCCTGTACTTACGAGGCTTTTCCTATGTCTCGCGATCTCTTCCTCCTGCTTCCTCACCTGTTCTTCGTAGAGCCGCGTACGTAACATCTGCATCGCCTTTTCCCGGTTGCCCAGCTGGGATCTCTCCGTCTGGCAGATCACCACGGTGCCGGTGGGAATATGCGTCAGCATCACTTTTGTTTCCACCTTGTTTACGTTCTGACCACCCGCTCCGCCACTTCTCGCGGTTTCCATTTTTACATCGGCCTCACGCAATTCAAAATCCACTTCCTCGGCCTCGGGCATCACAGCCACGGTGGCTGCAGAGGTATGCACCCGCCCCGAAGCTTCCGTATCAGGAACCCTTTGTACCCTGTGTACACCACTTTCAAATTTCAATGTACCATACACGTCATCACCTATGATCTCAAGCTGAACCTCCTTATATCCTCCAACCGTTCCTTCATTCTCGCTGAGGATGGCGGTTTTCCATCCCCTTCTTTCGCAATAACGGGTGTACATTTTCAACAGGTCGCCCGCGAACAGGCTGGCCTCATCTCCTCCCGTTCCCGCCCGGATCTCCATAATCGCATTCTTCTCATCCTGCGGATCCTTTGGAATGAGCAATTGCCGGATATGGGACTCCATTTTTTCCTTTTTCTCTTCGAGAGCCGGCGCTTCCGCCTTGGCGAGTTCCCGCATCTCTTCATCACCGCCTTCCATGGCTTCCCTATAAAATTCGATATCAGAGAGGATCTTCCTGTATTCTTCGTAGGACCGAACGATCTTCTCGAGGCTGCGGTATTCCTTGCTGGTTTCAGCAAATTTCCGGTTATTACCCACGATCTCGGGATTGGTCAGTGCCACGCCGAGTTGTTCAAATCTTGCTTTTATCGCCTCGAGTTTATCCAGCATAGGGCGGCAAATTTAGCACTTGCCTCCCGGAAATTTGTCGCTCCCGCCTGCTTTACTGAAATTTGAAAGATGAGCTACAGGAAATTCGCCGCCCCCCGCATCTTCACGGGAACCGAATTCCTGTCGTACCCCGCTGTTGTCATCACTTCGGGTAAAGGAAAGATCCTT
>CAMLEM010000191.1 GCA_946479005.1 uncultured Chitinophagaceae bacterium
CTCTGAGCCGCCAGGGAAATTATTCAGATTGCCCATACACGGTTCTTCAGCCACAATAATACCGCCGCATTTGTAAACCACTTTAATGGAAGCGTTACCATTGTTGTAGATCCAGTCAAAGGACCAGTTGTAAACCGAACCATTTCCGCTGATAACTACATTGTAAACAGTAACATTGGCGCCTGCACACTGCGCATTGGATTTGTTTGCAAATCCAATTGCTGCCACTAAAAGGACAGAAAGTAAAAATTTTTTCATTGTCTCAAGGTTTTAAAAAAATAAAATGCTGATCTGTTCAGCTTTGGTTATATGATGAGTTATTTCATCCGTTTCAAAGCGGTGATCACAGCTATTGGCGCTGGCATTTTACAGGAAGGACTTTACAAGTCTCAGTTGGGTAGTGGACGTAGGTGTTTCAGTTGGGTTGGGACGGTTGGCTCAACGGGGGATTGGATCAGTTAGTCATACAGGGCAATAAGCATTGCGCTGCTGGCATTGATTCTTCTCAAAATGAATGGATCTAAGGGAGGTCTTTCGAAAAAGGAGTGATGGAAAGGATTGAGACGCTAAAGTAGAACGGATTTCAAAAACAAGCAAGTTTTTCCCCGGTTTTTTTTAAGAGTACCCACTTAGTGGTAGCCATTCATCACTCATCCATCGCTCATCCTTGGGTCATCCTTCGGTTAAAAGGCCTGTTTACCGATGGTTGACCCATATATGACCCATAGATGACCTATAGATGCTATATTAAAGTATGAATATCAAAGATTTAAATCCCGTTTCCCGCTCATTCTGCATTAAGGTGTGGGAATCCGTTGGAAATGAGGTTGTTCCCTCAAAGATGCGATTTCAAACCGCCTTCCGCTCCCTGGCCCACTTCAGGGCGAGATCGAACTGTTGCTGCTCGGTGAGCGCGGTATTATCCAGCACCAGGGCATCCTCTGCCTGGCGCAGGGGACTGTACTTGCGGTTGGAATCAATATAATCCCGCATTTCCAGGTTATTCTTCACTTCTTCAATGCTGATATTTGGGTTCTGGGCATACATCTCCCGGAAACGGCGCTCCACGCGCACGGTATTGTCAGCCGTCATAAAGATCTTCAGCTCCGCATCGGGGAATACGGTGGTGCCGATGTCCCTCCCATCCATCACGATGCCTTTACCCTTCCCCATCAGCTGCTGCTGGCGGGTGGCAAATTCCCGCACTTCCTTTATCGCGGCCACGTCGCTGACTTTCTCGGCCACCAGGAGGTCGCGGATGAGGTATTCCACGTTCTCGCCGTTGAGATAGATCTCCTGCTGCTGGGAAACCTCGTTCTTGATGAATTCGAGGGAAATGTTCTCAAGCGCCTCGCGGATCTCTTTCTGATCATCGAGGTCGATGCTGTTGCGGAGGAAGTAAAGGGTGATGGCGCGGTACATAGCACCGCTGTCAACATAGGTGTAGCGGAGTTCTCTTGCCAGCTGTTTGGCGAGCGTGGATTTACCGCAGGATGACCAGCCGTCTATTGTGATGATGATCTTTTTGTTCATTGAACATTCAAAATTACTGTTTAACTAATAACGAATAATGAATAACGAATAATGGTTACGGTGGAAAAAACTTATTTATTCTGGTGTTTTTCCCTTGGAACCACTGCTTGTGTTCCACACTTTGGAATAAACCGGATAATGGAAAATGTCCTGAAAACGAAATCCTTCAGTTTAGCTGTGAGAATAATCAAACTTTCCGAGTATTTAAAAAAGACTCACAAAGCTTATGAACTGGCCAGCCAGGTGTTCCGCTCTGGTACAGCGATCGGGGCGCTCGTCCGTGAAGCTCATTATGCGGAGAGCAAAAAGGATTTTATTCACAAACTCCACGTTGCATTGAAAGAAGGTAACGAGACGATGTACTGGCTTGAGCTGGCAGGGGTTGCTGCCTACATATACCTCTGATAGAAAAACGACGTAAAGCAGTTTCGAATTAAAAAAAGAATAGTGGCATAAAGCCACTATTCATTATTCGTTATTAGTTATTCGTTATTCATTATGCCTTCGGCTCTTTCGGCTCCTTTGGTTTTTTCTCCTCTTTTCTCTCCTTGAAAGTGAAGTTCAGCTTTGTATTCTCCGCGTCAGGATCGGCGATGAGTATGTCGCCGGCCTTGACATTCATATTGAGGATCTCCTCTGCCAGCGGGTCTTCCAGGTATTTCTGGATGGCGCGGTGAAGCGGACGGGCACCGAATTGCTGATCGTAACCCTTATCCGCGAGGAATTCCTTGGCCTTCTCCGTCAATTCGAGAGAGAACCCGAGGGTTTGCAGCCTCTTCAGCACCCCTTTCATCAGGATGTCGATGATGCTGAAAATATTTTCCTTCGAAAGTGAATTGAAGATGATCACGTCGTCGATCCTGTTTAGGAACTCCGGTGAGAAGGTCTTCTTCAATGCCTTTTCGATAACCGCCTTGTTGGCTTCATCTTCGTGCTCCAGGCGCGACGCGGTGGTGAATCCCACCCCTGCACCGAAATCCTTGAGCTGGCGAACGCCGATGTTGGAGGTCATAATGATGGTCGTGTTCTTGAAGTCCACCTTGCGGCCGAGCCCATCGGTGAGCTGACCATCATCCAGCACCTGCAATAATATATTATAGATATCCGGGTGTGCTTTTTCGATCTCATCGAGCAGGATCACGCTGTAAGGCTTGCGGCGTACTTTTTCAGTGAGCTGCCCGCCCTCTTCATAACCCACATAACCGGGAGGCGCCCCGATCAGGCGGCTGATGGTGAACTTTTCCATATACTCACTCATATCTATGCGGATCAGCGCATCTTCGGAGTCGAACATATAACGGGCAAGCGCACGCGCCAGCTCGGTCTTACCAACACCGGTCGGCCCCAGGAAAATAAATGTACCAATGGGCTTTTTCGGGTCTTTCAGTCCCACGCGGTTGCGCTGGATGGCCTTTACCACCTTGGTGATGGCCTCGTCCTGCCCTACCACCATCGCCTTCATATCCTCTGCCATCTTGCGCAGCTTCTCGGTCTCTGCCTGCACCATTCTCGTTACCGGGATGCCCGTCATCATACTCACCACTTCGGCGATGTCCTCTTCACCAATGGGATAACGCTTGTGCTTGCTTTCCTCTTCCCAGGCGGCCTTGGCTTTTTCCAGGTCTTCCTGCAATTTCTTTTCCGTGTCGCGGAGTGAAGCGGCTTCTTCGAATTTCTGGCTCTTCACCACCTTGTTCTTCTCGTTCTTTACATCCTCGATCTTCTTTTCCAGGTCCACGATGTTCTGTGGCACATTGATATTCTTGAGGTGCACGCGTGCGCCCACTTCATCCATCACGTCGATGGCCTTGTCGGGCAGCAGCCGGTCGGTCACATAGCGGTCGCTCAGCTTCACGCAGGCATCAATGGCCTCATCGTTATAGGTAACATTGTGATATTCCTCGTACTTGGATTTGATATTGTTCAGGATCTGGATGGTATCCTCCACGCTGGGCGGGTCCACCATCACTTTCTGGAACCTGCGGTCGAGAGCGCCATCCTTTTCAATGTACATCCTGTATTCATCAAGCGTGGAAGCGCCAATGCACTGGAGTTCTCCCCTGGCCAGGGCGGGCTTGAAGATATTGCTGGCATCCAGGGAACCGCTGGCCCCGCCGGCACCCACGATGGTGTGGAGCTCGTCAATGAAGAGGATCACGTCGCGGTTCTTTTCCAGCTCATTCATAATGGCCTTCATCCTTTCTTCGAACTGGCCCCGGTACTTGGTACCGGCTACGAGGGCGGCCAGGTCAAGGGAAATCACGCGCTTGTCGAACAACACGCGGGAAACCTTGCGCTGCACGATCCGCAGGGCGAGACCTTCCACGATGGCGGTCTTACCCACACCGGGTTCGCCGATAAGGATGGGATTATTCTTCTTCCTGCGGGAAAGGATCTGCGAAACGCGTTCGATCTCGGATTCCCTTCCCACGATGGGGTCCAGGGCGCCGAGCTCGGCCATCTTGGTGATGTCACGGCCGAAATTATCCAGCACAGGGGTTTTACTTTTTGCAGCACCGGATTTGGCGCCGCCTTTCTGCCCGGAATACTTCTTCTCTTCTTCAAAATCATCATCATTCTCATCGGTGTATTCCGCGCGGGGGTCATTGGATTTCACAATGCCGAGTTCTTGCCTGAAAAGATCGTAGTCCACGTCAAACTGGTTTAGGATTTGTGTTGCGATGTTTTCTTTATTCTTCAGGATCGAAAGCATCAGGTGTTCTGTCTCCACGGTCGCGCTCTTCAAAGCCTTCGCTTCCAGCACGGTTACCCGGATCACTTTTTCTGCCTGCTTGGTCAGTGGCAGGCTATTGATGTTTGCAATATTCTTACCAGTT
>CAMLEM010000192.1 GCA_946479005.1 uncultured Chitinophagaceae bacterium
ATGGTGATGGTGGTGGCCTCAACGCCATACACGGCGCTGCCATAGGTCTTCACTAACATAAATGAAAGATAATCCCGCTCAAAAAGCGGTGACTGTGAAAATCCTCATCATTTTGAAAGAAAAAAACCGGGCGCGAACCGTTTTACAGTCTTTCAAACAACAGCACCGTATTGGGGTCCAATACCAGGTCCTGTGGTTTGTGGGCAAGGGGAATGGTAAAGGTTTCAGATCTTTTGGAAACCGAGAGTTGTACCGGGCGGGAATCAGATCCGGGAACAGCCACCTCGAGCGGAAAATCAAACAGCCGGGCCTGTTGCTGCTCCACCGTGATCAGCAGGTTCTTTTTCGCTTCACTGTAGGTCCATTTCACCTTTAAACGGGGAATGCCGGGTGAGTATAACCATTGTTTGAAAAACAGGGAAAGGTCTTTCCCCGATACGTCCTCAAAGATCTTGCGGAGTTCTTCGGTCCCGGCCACACTTCCCGCATATTGATCATAATATTTACGGATCGCGACTTTGAAATTCTCATCACCCAGTTCGTTGCGTAACATATGGAGGACAAATGAACCTTTTTCATAGCTGTTCGCATTAAGGAGAGACATATAATCTGTCTCCAGCGAGTCAACCACCGGGCGATCGCTGCCCTTTGCGTGGGCAATGACCTCTGAACGATCTTCTTTCAGCATCGCGACGGCCGAATCCTTTCCATAGAATTCCTCGAAGTAAAGGATGGTCATATAAGTGGCAAAGCCTTCGCTCAGCCAGAGATGCGCGAACGTTTTTTCGGTAGCGTGATTGCCGAACCACTGGTGCGCGATCTCGTGGGCGATGAGGCTTTCACTGCGGCCGGTACCGGTCACGGAATTTTCGGAATAGAAAATGGTGTTTGCATTTTCCAGGCCCCCGAACATCGTTTTTGACTGAACGTTTGCCAGCTTTTTATAAGGATAAGGGCCGATGTATTGAATGAAGAAAGGGAGCACTTTACCCGCCAGTGCATAATCGCTGAATCCTTTGTCACGGTCTTCCGGGTAAATCCAGCTATAAACAGGAATGCAATCGTTGATGGTGCCGCTTTTATGAACAGCGAAATCAGCCACCCCGATCACCATCACCTTGGTTGAGATCGGCACATCCTCTTTCCAGTGTGTCAGTTTCCGGCCGTTTGCGATCGTGGATTCTTCTACCTGCAGGCCGTTCGCCACCACCTGGTAATGTTCCGGTGCCACAATGATGAATTCCACCGTCGCCTTGTCTGCAGGGTGATCATTGCAGGGAATCCAGTTCTGTCCACGGTTTGGCCAGTTGTCGGCAAAAAAACTCCGGCGCCCATATTTTGTTTTCGAGATGATGAGACCGTCGGCAGGCACTCCTTTATAAATTATCGTAAAGCTCGCTGTATCTCCTTTTTGCGCCGTTTTATCCAGGTGAAACCGGATCTTAGAGGCGGATGCTAAAGTTTCGTGGCGTTTGAGTGATCTTCCATCAATATGGAGGATCTCCATTCCTTTTTTTGCTCCGTCTGACTGAACGAGGTCCAGTTCGAACAGGTCCGTTTTCTCCGTAAACGCCAGTTGAATGGTGGCTTTGCCTGCGATCGTATCATTGTTGTCGTTCAATTCGACCTGGAACCGGTAGTGCCGGACATCAATATTCTGCTGTGCGCAGAGCAGCGAAGGCAATAATAAAACAAGAATGATCAGGCGCATAAGGAGATTTGGCCTAAAGATAATTCTTCCCCTTTAGTGATCTTTTACCGGGCAACTGTCTTTTTCACCTTTCTTAAAACATCGATGGCCTGGCGCCCTTCCTCACCGAGACTCCTGGAGTATTCGTTCACATAAAGCTCAATATGTTTACGCATCACCTCCTCGCTGAGTGTTTGTGAATGGATCTTCACATAGTCGCTGACCTGCGGATAATTTGCAAAAGAGAAGTCAACGCTCCGTCGGATCAGGACTTCCACCTTTTGTTTCAGCTCTGCACCTTTTTTCTTTTGTATGGCAATGCCGCCGAGCGGTATGGGAACCTTCATTTTTTGTTCCCAGATTTCACCGAGGTCCGCCTGTTTATGCAAACCTTTATCCTGGTAAGTGAACCGGTTCTCGTGGATGATCACTCCCAATTCACATTCACCCCTGGCCACGGCCTCTTCGATTGAGGAAAAGATCATCGGTTTGCGGTTCAATGCCGCGGGGAAAGCAAAATCCAGGAGAAGGTTGGCGGTGGTGTGCCAGCCGGGAATGGCAATGGTGGCTTTTTTTATTTGCTCGTCCGTGAACGGGTCTTCTGTGGCTGAAATAAGCAAGGGCCCCACACCCTTACCCAGGGCGGCGCCCGCATCGAGCAGTTCGTAATGTTGTTCAGCAGCGAACAGTGCCGGGAAGCTAAGTTTGGTGATATCCAGTTTTCCCTGTGCTGCCCATTCATTCAGCGTTTCCACATCTTCCAGCACAGGTTCAAATTCGAGGCCGTTTGTTTCGATCTTCCCATTAACCATCGCATCGAAGATGAATGTATCATTGGGACAGGGCGAATATCCGATCGAAAGTTTCAAGATATATCCGGTTTCGGGGAAAGGCTGTTCAGCAATTTGGTGAGTGTCTTATTCAATGCACGGATCGATTTGCCGAATTTCCATTTTGTTTTATCGCGTTCGCCGGCATAATTGGACACAGCACGCAATTGTAAGAAAGGAATTTTTTCTGATAAGCAAACCAGGTGCAGGGCAGATCCTTCCATAGACTCCAGGGAAGCCCCGAATTTTTTCCGGTATCGGCTGATCATTTTCTTATCTGTGCTCACCTGGTTCACCGAATGGGAACGAAGAAGTGGGAGCCTTATGCGGCCGGCAAGGTCATCGTGTGGATTCTTCAGCCATCCATCCTGGTAAGGGAATTGATCTTTATTGCGAAGCCCGAAATCATACACTGTAAGCAATTTCTTTTTCTCAATGACCATTTCATCAGCGATCCGGTCGTCTGACACCGCGTAAACGGATCCCGGCTTAATTTTTTTTTCAAAGCTGCCGGCGATACCTGCCTGGATCACCAGGTCAGGCCTTTTCAGGTAAACCTGGCGGGTTAGGGCATAGGTTGTTGCTGTAAGACCCACTCCCGTGATCAGAATGTCCACGGAGATTCCCCCGCCGGCAAAACTTTCTTCCTTTCTCAGGGTATTGAGGAAGGGCTGAATCTCGTGCACCGTTGAGGCTATGACCAGGCAATTCTGCATTTACAATTGCAAAGTTATTCATTCCCTGCAACAGCAATTGGCTTAACTTTGCATCTCCTCCGCCCAATGCCGGGGGTGCCAACAAGGTAAAGCATGGTTTACTTAACCAGACTGGAACATTTCAACGCTGCCCACCGTCTTTTTAATCCGGATTGGAGTTACGAAAAGAACGAAGAGGTCTTTGGCAAATGCGCCAATGAGAATTGGCACGGCCATAATTATGAACTTTTGGTGACGATCAAAGGAAAGCCCAGTGCGGATACCGGTTTCATTTTCGACGTGAAAAAGCTGAGTGAGCTGATCCGGGAGCATATCATCGAAAAGGTGGATCACCGGAACCTGAATGTGGACGTGGATTTTATGAAGGGAAAGATGTGCAGCACGGAAAACCTGGTGATCGCCTGCTGGCAGGAATTAGCGCCGCATCTTCCGGCGGGGGTGGAATTGCATTCGATGCGACTTTATGAAACGCCGAGGATCTACGTGGAATATTTTGGCGGAAAGTGAACCAGGGCCCCGGGTCGGCCGTTATATAACCTGTTGAGATGAGCAAAAAAGTTTCGGTTTTCCGTAAAGAGCATTTTAACGCTGCCCACCGGCTGTATAATGCCGCCTGGGATGATGCCCGGAATGAAGAGGTCTTCGGGAAATGCGCGAGGCCCAATTATCACGGTCATAATTATGAGCTGGAAGTTAAGGTCACGGGAAAGATCAACAAGAAGACCGGTTTCGTGATCGATATGAAAGAGCTCGGCGACCTCGTGAAGCGCGAAGTGCTTGGCCGGTTCGATCACAAGAACCTCAACCTGGATACCCGCGAGTTCAGGGATCTCAACCCGACGGCAGAGCACATTGCCATCGTGATCTACGATCTTTTGCGAAAACACATTGATAAGAAACTCGACCTGCAGGTAAGACTGTATGAAACCCCCCGGAACTTCGTGGAATACCCGGTCGGATAAACTGGTTTTATGGCGTATAAAAGGAAAGAGCAATTCGATGAAAAAGTAACCGATGGCCTGGTTAAAAGTTACCAGGAAGTGATCGGTCTTCTTGGGGAAGATCCCCGTAGGGAAGGCCTGTTGAAAACACCTGAACGCGTGGCCAAAGCGATGCAGTA
>CAMLEM010000193.1 GCA_946479005.1 uncultured Chitinophagaceae bacterium
GGGTTTATTGTTACCAGCGTAAATCTTCCGGCTTCTGCAGCCGGTCAGAACATTAATTTGCGATTTAGGGGTGCGTCTGATAATTCATTCTCCGGAACAGGTTGGAGAGTGGATGACGTTGTGATCAGTGATGGATATACCTGTTGCATACCGCCGCTTCCCTGCGATGAGAATTTTGACGGAGTTACGGCTCCGGCTCTTCCCAATGGCTGGGCAGCAATCACTGCAACTGACTGTGCGAATTCAAATCCCTGGGAGACGGTTAACGCAGGTGCAGTTAGCGCGCCGAACGCAGCATTCGTGAACGCTCCAGGCTGTGTATCTGATGAGTATCTCGAATCCCTGAATATGCTTGTAACTTCCGCAACGGCATCATTCAGTTTCCAGAATAATTATAACCTTGAAAGTACTTACGATGGTATGGTATTGGAAGTTTCAGTGAACGGTGGTCCATTCCAGGATATCCTCGCTGCCGGGGGATCGTTTGGCGCCGGTGGTTATAATGGCACGATCGATGTAGGTTTCAGTAGTCCGATTGCCGGACGCAATGCCTGGACAGGAAATAGTGGCGGATATATCACCACTACGGTAAATCTGCCGGCATCAATGAACGGGCAGGCTATTAAGATCCGTTGGAGGAGGGCAACAGACTCCAGCGTCTCAGGAGTTGGGGTGTCCATCGACAATCTCACTTTTACAGGCCTGGATTGTGCCTGCCGCGTGATCTGCCCGGGGAACATAACCTTGTCGAATGCGCCGAACCAGTGTGGTGCCGTGGTGAATTACCCGGTTCCGACTTACACGGGTGCCTGTTCCGGTATCGTAGGTTCTCCTGCCTCCGGATCTTTCTTCCCCGTAGGAAATACAGTGGTGACGATGACCACTTCATCAGGAGCGACCTGCAATTTCATTATCGATGTGAACGATACCCAGCCTCCGACAATTACCTGCCCGGCGAACATCACTACCGGTACCTCTCCCGGTCTCTGCGGTGCGATTGTGAACTTCGCAACTCCCACAGCATCTGATAACTGTCCGGGCGTAACCGTCGTTTCAGTTCCCGCGTCTGGTTCAGTATTCCCCGTTGGAACTACAACGGTAACTTCAACAGCAACGGATGCGGCTGGTAATACGGCTACCTGTTCATTTACGGTTACTGTAAATGACACAGAAAACCCAACCTTCGGTTCACCAGCTCCAATGCCAGACAGGTTATATTATAAATTTGATGGTTCTGGTACTTCAGTTCCCAACCTGGCTACTGCACCTCCCGCAGGTACTGCAACAGCTACTATCGAGGGTAACCTTACACAAGGTTCAACCGGTAAGTGCGCCCAGGCCCTGGTAGGAACCGGTACGGCAAATGCGAGAATGAACACAGGCTGGGCAACCAATATGACCACACCCTGGACGATCGGCTTCTGGCTTGGTCCCAACCAGGTGGATGCAAACCCATCTTACCTCTTTGGTGACGGTGGTGCGGGCTCATTCCGCGCATTCTATGGCGGACTTGGCGGACCCAATACCGTAATGGTGAGAGGCGGATCCGCAGACATCACCATTCCGAACGTGAATCCTGCTGCCACATTTATTACCATTGTTTACAACGGAACCAATACCGTGGTTTACCTGAACGGCGGATCACCGCAAACATTCCCTGTGACCTTCGCTTCGAATTCCGGCCCCGGCCCATTCTATGTTGGTGGTTATTCAGCTGCCGGTGCATTCTCAATCAGCGGCAGAATGGATGAATTTGCGATGTACAGCCGCGCATTGAACGCTTCAGAGGTTCAGGCCCTGTTCGCTGATTGTCCCGGTGGTGGCGCGGTATGTCCTGCCAACATCACGGTCAATAACGCACCAGGTACCTGCGGAGCAGTCGTTAACTATACTGCACCGGTAGGTGTGGACAACTGTCCTGGTACAACTACCGTACAAACAGCAGGTTTGCCCAGCGGAGCGACCTATCCTGTTGGAACTACAACTAATACGTTTGTTGCAACCGATGCAGCAGGTAACACGGCCACTTGTACATTCACTGTGACAGTGGTTGATAACCAAAACCCGGTTATTAACTGTCCTGCGAACATTACAGTGACCACTCCGATCGGTTCCTGCGTGGCAACGGTTAACTATACAGTCACTGCAACGGATAACTGCCCGGGTGTTACCACAGCGCTCATTGGTGGTCTTGCCAGCGGATCTTCCTTCCCGTTAGGCGTGAGCACGGTGACCTGGAGAGCAACGGATGCCTCCGGTAATACATCACAGTGTTCATTCACAGTTACTGTACTCGATGGCCAGCTTCCGGTGATCTCACAGCAGCCGCAGAATATTAATTCCTGCGTGGGTGCAAATCCTGTGTTCTCCGTAGTATCAAGCAATGTGCTGAATTACCAGTGGCAGATGTTCAGCGGAGGTACCTGGAATAATATCGCAGGCGCTACTTCATCAACCTATACCGTGAATAACGCGACCCTGGCGATGAATACAAACACCTTCCGTGTGATCCTGACCGGTCTCTGTACCACAGTGACCTCCAACGCGGCTACCCTGTTTGTGAATTCACTGCCAACGATCAGCCTTACTTCATCATTACCGCCATTCCTGTTACCTGGTCAGTCGCTTGACATTACGGCCAGTGGAATGCCTCCTGGTGGTACCTATCAGTGGTTCCTCAATGGAGTGCAGATCCCGGGTGCCAGTGGTACGGTGCTGACAGGTGTAACACTGAACGAACAGGGCACTTACACGGTACGTTACACTTCACCGCTGGGATGTACGCAAACATCTGCCGGCCTGCTTGTAACAGGAGCTGAATCTGAGAACATCTGGGTGTTCCCGAACCCGAACATGGGTCAGTTCACCGTGAGGTTCTACAACGCGGATCCTGAAGAGGCTACTGTGAACGTGTATAACTCGAAAGGCCAGCGGGTAGAAAGCAGGGCGGTCACAACCACACTGCCGTATACCAATATCGATATCGACCTGGGACCGACTGCGGCCAGTGGCGTGTATGTCGTGGAATTGGTAAATGGAAGCGGAAGGAGAGTGGGTGCGAAACAGGTGGTGGTAAGACCTAACTGATAATTTCCTTAAAATAAGTCCAAGGCTGTCCCGTAGGGGGCAGCCTTTTTTTTGGGGTGAGCAGCCGTTTCCCATAGATCTCACAGATTAAATACCCGCAGATTTCCCAGGTTTGAAACCACAGTTCGGGGCGGTGAACAGGATTCGACCTTAAAAAACATCTGTGAGATCTGTGTGTATTTAATCTGTGAGATCTGTGCGAAACGGCTGTTTGTGATCAGAGAATCCTAATTTTAATGTAAGTACATCCATTATGAAAAAGATCATTCTCGTATTCCTCATTACATTCTCCCAGGTTGTAAAATCCCAGCAGCCCGCTTTCATTACCGATAGCCTTGATGCGTACATCGAAAGAGGAATGAAGCAATGGGAAATACCGGGACTTTCCATCGCCATTGTAAAAGATGGTAAAACTGTGCTGATGAAGGGCTATGGAGTGAGAGAGGTCAATAAACCGGAGAAAGTGGATGAGAACACCCTGTTCATCATCGCTTCGAACAGTAAACTGTTTACCGGTACCGCCCTGGCCAAACTGGATCACGAAAAGAAACTTTCACTGAATGATAAGGTGACAAAATATATCCCCTGGTTCCGGCTGTACGATAGCAACTCCACGCAGCTCGCCAATGTCCGGGATATGCTCTGCCACCGGTTAGGATTAAAGACTTTCCAGGGTGATTTCACGTTCTGGAACTCGAACCTGCCGAAAGACAGTATTGTCTGGAAGATGAGGTATCTGCGCCCGTCGCTGCAATTCCGCCAGGATTACGGCTACTGCAATTCGGGCTTCCTGGTAGCCGGCCAGGTGCTGGAAAAAGTTACCGGGATGAGTTGGGAGAATTATGTCAGCGAGAATGTGCTGGTGCCGCTTGGAATGAGCAATACCTATATGAACACGGCAGGGCTTTCTTCACGCAACAACGTAGCCTCCGCGCATAACAATCTTTTTTCAAATCTCACCATCCTTCCTTTCGACCAGGTGGATAATCTCGGGCCGGCAACCAGTATGGTGAGTAACGTTAAGGACATTATTAATTGGCTGACCCTCCAGCTTGACAGCGGTCGTTGGGCGGGAAAGGAAGTACTACCCTGGGCCGTATTGCAAAAGACGAGGGATGTGAACATCCTGACCGGAAGCAGGAAATCTCCGTACTATCCCACGCATTTTCGCGGTTATGGGCTGGGTGAGTTCGCCACGGACTATAATGGACGCCAGGTTTACTGGCATACCGGCGGCGCTTTCGGTCACGTTACAAACATTTGT
>CAMLEM010000194.1 GCA_946479005.1 uncultured Chitinophagaceae bacterium
GGCACGCCCATATTCATTGGTGCGGGCATCCTTCAAAAGTCCTTCCACCGCTTTCAGCTCAGACTCGATATAATTGAAAAGGTTGGTGCGGGTGATCTGTTGGGGAAGAAAGGCTCCCACCGCGTCGGCTTCGGTTACGAAGGGAACATTCCCGAAAAGATCAAGCGCGTGATAATAGCTCAGGGCGCGGAGAAATCTTGCTTCCGCCTGCATATATGCGATCTCCGTGGCATCTGCTCCGGATATGCCCCGTTCACTCACTTTGCCAGGGTCACTTTCGCGAATGAATTCGTTGGCGAGGGTGATCTGGAAAAAGATCCTGTTGTACAGGGCGCGAAGGAAAACATCCGCAGAGCTCCAGCTCATAAAGTGAAAATCCTTGATCGTGGCATCATTCCAGCCGATCACGGCTTCATCTGTTGGAAGCTCCTGGGCCGACCAATACTGGCGCAGATAGCTGGAGAAACCCTCATCAATGCCGGCGATATCCCCCTGTCCGTCGGGACCCCGGTTACCTGTCAGGGAAAGCCCTGCATACACTTTTGCCAATACGGATTTATACCCCGCGAGATTGGTGTATAGTGAAGCAGAGGTGCTTCCATATTTTGGTGTTCTGTCGAGATTTTTGGTACAGGAGGCAAGCAGGAGACCCGCTGCCATCACTATAATCCAACCAGGAACCAAATATCTTTTCATATGAATAGTTTTCTGTTAGTTTATAATTAAAGATCGAGTCTGAAGCCAAGCGAGAAGACGCGGGGCCTGGGGTAAAGATTATTATCTATTCCACCGGCAATTTCAGGATCGAGCCCACGGTACTTCGAGGTCAGGAATACATTCTGAACGCTGAATTGTCCGCGGAGGTTGGCTTTCTTATTCAGCACGGCTCCGAAGTCATATCCAATTGTGAAATTATCCATCCGCAGGAAGGACCCGTTCTCAACATAATAATCTGAGAAGTATTGCCAGTTGTTGAAGCCTGTTTCCAGGTAGTTCCTGTGCACGTTGGTCAGGTAATTCACCGAACTGTTTCCGAATACCCCGCCATTCGCGAACACGTTGTTATATACATAATTGCCGAACTGTGCGCGGATCAGCGTGGAGAAGGTCCATTTTTCATAGGCCACGCTGGTATGGAATCCCACCATAATGTCGGGATCGGGTGATTTATAGTGGTAGTAATCGAGGTTATTGATCAAACCGTCGCCATTCCGATCCACATACAAACCCTCAACCGGCCTGTCGTTATTATCATATACCTGCTGCAGCACGAAAAATGAAGAAGGCCGGTACCCGATCGAGTTGATCTGGATCTTATTACCAACGCCACCGGAAATATCTCCCCGTGGGAAACCGATAAAGGCGGGATCGTCAACCAGCGTCAACTTGGTGATCTCATTTTCATTATAGGTCACATTGAAACCGAGGTCCCAGGTCAGCGCGGTCTTTCTTATGATGGTGGAATTGAAAGTGAATTCAACCCCATCATTATCCATCGTACCAATATTTGTATAAAGCTCGTTGGAGAAATTTGTTCCTGCAGGCAATTGTACCAGGGTCAGGAGGTCTTCGGTTTCCTTGTTGTAATAATCAAGGCTGGTGGTGATGCGACCATCCAGGAACCCGAGGTCGAGGCCCACATTGAATGTGGAAGTCGATTCCCAGCGCAGGTTCTTGTCAAAGGCCTTTGGCCGGTTCACCTGGTAGAAGGTTGTTCCGAACTGGTACTGGGCGGTCAGCTCACCGAGGAAATAATTGGGAATGTACTGGTAGTCTGAACCGATCTCCTGCTGCCCGGTTTCCCCGTATCCCAGGCGGAATTTGAAGGCGGAAAATGTTCTGCTGGTCTTCAGGAAACTTTCTTCCTTCAGGTTCCAGGCAAAGGCCGCTGATGGGAAGGTTCCCCATCTTTCATCGGGATGGAATCGCGAAGTTCCATCACGGCGAACAGTAGCAGTAAAGAGGTATTTATCGGCGATGCTGAAATTCAGGCGCCCAAACAACGATATCAGTGTATTCTGGTTGAACGACGGGAAGGGGGCGGCGGGCGCAAACTCCTGCCCGTTGGCACGGTAATCCGCATAGTTCGGAGATTCGCGGATGAAATCCTGGTAACCATAACCGGCCATCACATCCAGTCGGCTGTTGATGGAGCGGATATCCTTCACATAGTTCAGGTAAAAATCAAGGAGCTTGTTCTTGCGGATGTTCTTATAGCGGTTGTTAACTCCCCCGCGGGTATACGCCATTGCAGCGGAATCCAAAACATACACTGTTCCTTCCCCTCTTGCATAATCGTAGCCGAGGTTCAGGTTGGCCCGGAGTTCTTTAAGGAAGGGGAAAGTGTAATCGAATTGAATGTTTGTGATATAACGCGCCACATTGCTTTCATCATCGCGGAGATTCAGCAGGCCCACCGGGTTCTTGGGAGCCAGGCCATCCGGCTGGTTGTTATTTGCGAGCCACTCCCAATAGCCACCGAAGCGGTTATCATTCCTCATTACAGGCTGCGTGGGGTCGAAATAAGCAGCCCCACCAATGGCGCCTTCATTGGCAAAGAAATTCTTGGTCCAGGATCCTTTCAGGTTGATATCCACCTTCAGGCTTTTATTGAACATGCTTGGATTGAGGTTAAAGGCTGCTGATACGCGATCCATATAACCCGTCTTCAATACCCCGTTGGATTTGAGATAACCGAGGGCTGCCCGGTAAGGGAATTTTTTGATCCCCCCGGTGAAGGCGATATTGTTATCCGTGGTAAATGCATTGCGGTAAACCTCTTCCTGCCAGTCGGTGTTTGCATTTCCTACCAGCGTTTTCTGGTTCGCGGTCCCATCTTTGGCGACCAGGTCACGAAATTCATTCGCGGTCAATACATCCACTTTGTCACCCAGCACGGAAAGCGAATTGTTCGTGTTGAAGGATAAGCGGAAATTTCCGGCTCTTCCTTTTTTCGTGGTGATCATGATCACGCCATTGGTCGCCCTGGTTCCATATATGGCGGTGGCCGATGCGTCCTTCAGGATCGTAATCGATTCGATATCGTTTGGATTGATAAGATTTAATGGATTCACCGAGCCCGCAATGGAGCCGGTCTGGTCAACCGGTACGTTGTCAATTACGATCAGCGGATCACTGCTGCCATCCAGGGAAGATGTGCCCCTGACGCGTATCCGTCCCCCGGCTCCGGGAGCTCCGCTCGGGGCCGTGATTTGTACACCAGCCACTTTCCCATTGACAAGCTGTTCTGGTGAGGCCAGCGCCCCTTTATTGAAATCTTTTGTTGTCACCGTTGTGATCGCGCCGGTTAAGTCTTTTCTCCGGGCTGTTCCATAACCGATGAGCACCACTTCCCCGAGTGACTGATCGACCAGTACCATTGAAACATTCACGGCTTCGGATCCGCCGATACTCACCTCCTGGGTGGCAAAGCCAATGGAAGAAATCACCAGTGTGGTGACGCTGTTGTCAACACTGAAGGAGAATCCTCCTTCTGAATTCGTCTGGGTCGCGGTATTCGTTCCTTTAGCTGTCACCGTAGCTCCGCGCAACGGGGTGCCATCACGTGAATCAGTGACGGTACCGGAAACGGTCTTCGTGTTTTGTGCTAGAGAAATTTGAGCTGCTAAAATGAACGTAAGAATTCCAGTGACCCGAAATAGTTTCTGGAAGGACATAAGCAATCTTTAAGTTTTTACGCAATCAATTAAATCAGAAGCAATGTGTAGAAAGCACACAATGTTAAGTTATTTTTATTTTAACAAAAAATTTATTTTGTACTTAATACACAATCTTTTACAAAGAAAAAGGACCCCTAATTTGTGAGTGTTATTTTTACTTAACAAGCTCTTATTCAGTTACTAAGACTTTGATCCTTGTTTCTTTCGCGCCGGTTTCTTCCTGAACTCTGGTTTTAGCTTATAAAGCTTCCCCGGGCGATGCGGCACATCCTGTTCCATTTCGGCAATATCCACCAGCCAGTCTTTCAGTGAGATCTTTTTCCGGAAATTCCGGCGGTCGAGTTCCACGCCCAGTATGGATTCATACAGTTCCTGGAGTTCCCGCAAAGAAAATTTTTCCGGCAACAGGTTGAACACGATGGGATGGTCCATCACCTGTTCCTGTAACCGCGTGAGGCAGGTGTCCAGGATCAGCTTATGATCAAAGGCGAGCTTTCGGACCCCGCTTACCGGGTGCCAGCTCAGCTCATTATGACTGAGCTGAAATTTGTGATGGTTAATATCGATCAGAGAATAATAGGCAATGGTGATGACCCTGCCGGAAGGATGCCGTCCAATGCTTCCGAAAGCCTGCAC
>CAMLEM010000195.1 GCA_946479005.1 uncultured Chitinophagaceae bacterium
TGCGTTATGCAAAAACATTTGATCTTTAGAATTGATTTCCTCCCACATCAACTGCCTAATTTTGTACACAACTTTCGCGTTTAGATTAAATTTTCACCCATGGAATTCTCCCCAACCAACCCCATCGTACAACGCTGCCTCCAGGGATTGGAAAAAGAAGACAAAAGCCAGCGCGATGAAGCAGGTAAGATTTTCCTCCAGGCCTGGGAAGAAGCCACAAATCCATTTGAAAAATTCTTAGCTGCCTATTTTGTGGCTCGCACCCGCGAAGAGGCCAGGGATAAATTACAATGGCTGGAAAAATCTTTAGAGAATGCGCGAAAGGCGGACAGCGAGCTGACCGCCAGCGCGCTTCCCGGTCTTTATCTTTCCCTATCGAAGACATATGAAGAACTTGGCGAAACCGAAAAAGCAAAAGTGAATTTTCAACTCGCCGAATCAGGCCGAAACCATCCTACAGATAAAGGTCCTTTTTATCACGGCACCCGGGCCGATCTTCAAACCGGTGACCTGCTGAATCCCGGGAACCGGTCGAATTATAAGGCCAGCCTCATTATGAATCATATTTATTTTACGGCCTCGCCCAATGGCGCCGGGCTGGCCGCCGCCCTCGCAAGCGGAGAGGGAAGGCAACGCGTGTATATCGTGGAACCAACAGGCGATTTTGAAAATGATCCCAATGTCACCGATAAAAAATTCCCTGGAAATCTCACCCGCTCCTACCGAACTTCTGAACCCCTCAGGATAGTTGGAGAATTAACCACCGGCTGGGTAGAAATGAGCGCGGGGGAAATACAAAAATGGAAGGACAAACTGGAGAATAATAAAGGAGAGATCATTAACTAAACGAACCTGCTACAGAAAAAGATCTGCCTCGAATCCATTAAATACACAAGCGTACACACGAATGTTCCCTGCCGGGTGATGTACAGTTTCAAAAATCATTATAATAGTTGCAGGAATAACGCGAAATATCTATCTTAAATAATAATGTCAACACGGTGTTCTCTAGGATTACCCTCTTATTTTAGATCAACTCATTCAAAAATGAATTACTTTAAGACGCTCCTTTTCACTTTTGCCCTGCAGGCGATCGCATTTACCATTTCAGCGCAAACACCGGGCTGCCAATCCCTTCATACCGGTTCCTTCAAAGTATCCTCGCCTGAATCGGGTGTTACTTATATTAAAAGAACCAAGAACCAGCAGATTGAAAAAAATGATGAGATCGGGTATGAACTGATCCTCGAGATCACGTGGATAGATGAATGTACTTACGAACTCAGGCCAAAAAAACTGGTCAAAGGTGACCCGTCCATTATGGGGGATGGTACCGGATGGGTGAGAACGAAAATCAAAAACATCACCCCCCAGGGCTACACCGCTGAAACAACTTCGAGTTTCTCAAGTGAGGTGGTGGATTTTTTAGTTGAAATCGTGCGGGAAAAAGAAAAGAAGTGACAGGATAACGAAAAACCAATTGAAAGAATCTTTATGGCAAAAACAAAAACCTCTTACACCGGTCAGGACGTAACAGACTTCATCCAATCTTCTGTCGACAGCGATCAAAAGAAGGCGGACAGCCTCCAGCTCATAAAATTAATGAGCAAATGGTCGGGTGAAAAACCGAAAATGTGGGGACCCAGTATCATAGGATTTGGCAACTATCATTACAAATACGCCAGCGGTCACGAGGGCGATGCCCCTGTACTTGGTTTTTCACCAAGAAAAGCGGCGATCACCTTTTATGTTTCCTCAAATACACCAAGATCCCAATTGTTGTTAGCTGAATTGGGAAAATTTACAATGAGCAAGGCCTGCATCTATGTAAAGAAGCTTTCTGACATAAACGTTGATATCCTGAAAGAGATCTGCCTTGAAACCATCAGGTACATTAGTGAACACCACGAATGTTCCTGCCGGGTAAATGGAAGTGAACCGCAGCAGCGATGAAAATGCAGCGGTTTTTTGGATGACTCCGCTAAGAATAAAACCGCGCTCCCAGACGCCGCGGTTAAAAATCACCGAATCCCCGCCATCACCTTCAAAAACCTCTCCCTTGCGAAACCCTGCTCCACGATCGGTGAAGGATAGCCTGGGGCCCCATGTTCCGGCACCCATCTCCTGACATATTTCTCATCCGGGTCGAATTTCTCTTGTTGTATGGAGGGATTAAATATCCGGTAATAGGGCGCGGCATCAACTCCTGAACCTGCCACCCATTGCCAATTACCATTATTGGAAGCGAGTTCATAGTCGAGGAGTTTGGCCGCGAACCAGGCTTCACCCCAGCGCCAGTCGATCAGTAAGTGTTTCACTAAAAATGAAGCTGTGACCATCCGAACCCGGTTATGCATATAACCGGTGGCGGCAAGTTCACGCATTCCCGCGTCTACCAGCGGATAACCCGTCCGCCCTTCACACCAGGCCTTGAATTCAACCTCATTATTTCTCCATCGTACCTTATCAAATTTTGGACGGTGGCTCTGATGAACCACCCGGGGAAAATGCCAAAGGATCATTTGGAAGAATTCCCTCCAAATCAGTTCGTCGAGGAATTTAGAGGGATGGTCAAGTGCTGCCTTCACCAGTTTTCGGATACTAATTGTTCCGAATCGAAGATGCACCCCCAACCGGCTGGTACCCGCGATTCCCGGAACGTCGCGCGTCGAATCATAGTGGGTGATCAGTTCAGTATCAATTCGTGGGCGGATATCCGGGGTGAGATCGCTTTTTGTAAATCCTATTTCCTCCAGGGCTGGAAGTAAACCGGGCTGCTGAAGGAACCGGGGTGAAACAATCTCCTCTACTTCCAGCCTTACGGCTTTCAGCTTCGCTTTCCATTGCCTTGAAAAGGGAGTGAAAACCGAATACGGTTCACCATTCACTTTGACGATCTCGTTTTTTTCAAAGATCACCTGGTCCTTAAAAGTCCGGAAGCCCACACCCTGTTGTTGAGCAAGTACTTTTATCTCTTCGTCTCTTTGAATGGCAAAAGGCTCATAGTCGTGGTTTAGAAAGATGTTCTTTACTTCAAATTCCCTTATCAGTCGTTTAAAAACTTCTACGGGCAGGCCGTAAAAAGCCTGGATACCAGATCCCTGTAATGACAGTTCCCTGTCCAGGTATGCCACCCTCGAATGGATAAAACCCACCCTGCCATCGGAGCGGTCATCCAGGGAATCGAGAATATCAGTGTCGAAAATAAAAACGGGAAGAACGGGAAGGCCGGCGGCCAGCGCCTGGCGAAGGCCCGTATTATCATCCAACCGCAGATCGCGGCGGAACCAGAATATATTGACTTGCCGGCGCACCAGGTTCTAACCAATAACTGCCTGAATTGTTCTGAGAGATCTTTCCCGGAGAATTTTTGTTTGTTCCTGGACCAGTGGCCTGCCGAGAAATCGTTTTACCTGGATGATCCCTTTCAGGGCATTGGTAAGAAAGATCTCGCGGGTGGATTCCAGGTCGGCCACCGTAATTTCGCCTTCCCTGATATTCATCTCTGTTGCAAAATTTTCCAGTACGAATCTTCTCATTACCCCGTCCACACAGCCTTCCGGCAGCGAAGGAGTTATTAATTCCCCTTCTTTTACAATGAAGAGATTCGCGATGGTTGAATCTGCCACGCGTTTTTCTGAATTCTGAACCAACACATCATCCATCCCGTGAGCCCTGCCATATACTGCAGCCTGAACATATACCAGGGCGCTGGACGATTTCAGGTTTGCCAGGTAGTCGCGTGACTTGAATGCATCCGGATAAAAACCCAGGTTTTCAATCGTTGCAAACTCGTGGCCTGAAGGCAGTTCCCGGGCTTCGATCACGTAGTCGGGCTTGTTTCTGTCTTCGGTAATGAAACCATTGCCCCCCGAAATGGAGATCCGGACCCGGGCGAGTTCCTGGCAATTGTTTTTCTGGCAAAGTATTTTGACCTGTTGCAACAGGTCTGACTCTGTAGCAGGAAACTGGTAACCCAGCAGGCCCAGGCCGGAATAGAGCCTTTTCATATGATAATTGAAAAGAGGCATCTCGCCCTGGCGGAACAGGATGGTCTCGAAAAGCCCGTCTCCATAGCGGAACGACCGGCTGCTATACCGTATCACCGGTTGAGAGGAAGGGTGGAAACTGCCATTGAAGCAAATCTGCATAGGTTCAAATTACCACAAAATTATTTGCCCCGTTCTTTTGGAACGGGGCAACTTCTATTAGGGGGGAATCATAAAAATCTCAGGCTTGTTCAACCAACCCGGCCTTTACGGCATACATCACCAGCCCGGCCATTGACTTGGTACCGG
>CAMLEM010000196.1 GCA_946479005.1 uncultured Chitinophagaceae bacterium
CTGGGTGAAGTGAATCCAACGGCGATAGAGGCCTTTACCGAAATGAAGAAGCGTTATGATTTCATCGTGGAACAGAAAGGCGATCTCGTATCGGCCAAAGAGAGCCTGATGAAGACCATTGAAGAGGTGGAGCTAACGGCCAACCAGAAGTTCCTTGAAACATTTGAACTGGTCAGGGAGAATTTCCATAAAGTGTTCAAAACCCTTTTCACGGAAGACGATCAGTGCGACCTGGTGCTTGAAAACCCTGAAAACCTGGCGGAGAGCGGCATTGACGTGATCGCGAAGCCCAAAGGAAAAAGACCTACTTCGCTGACGCAGCTCAGTGGAGGAGAAAGAACCCGTACCGCGACAGCCCTCCTGTTTGCCATTTACCTGATCAAACCTGCACCGTTCTGCATACTCGACGAGGTGGATGCCCCGCTGGATGATGCCAATGTCGGCAAGTTCACCAATATGATCCGGCAATTCAGCGAAAACTCACAATTCATCATCGTTACACATAATAAAATGACGATGAGTACGGTGGATGTGATCTATGGTGTAACGATGCAGGAGCCGGGTGTGAGTAAACTGGTGAGCGTGGACTTCAGGAACCTGGGAAACAATTAAGGTTCTTCCCTTCGTTCACCCATCGCTTCCCGGGACCTTCTTTTGCGGCTGAAATCGGCCTTGACCTTGTGCGCACCTGCGGCGATGCACAAATAAATACCGACACAAAGAAGCAGGGATGCAGCCATTGCCCACCAATACCAGTCTCCTTTTTCAGCTTCCGCTTCCAGTATACTGATAAAAATGAGAAAGATGCAGCCGATGAGGAAAGCGAAGCCCAGGAGGAGTTTGCCGATATAACGATCTTTGTGCCTTGACATAATCAGAAATTGATTCGCGCGAAAATATTAAAATTAAATTTTCAATAACGGGTATGAAAAAACTTCTTTTTACGATCGCGGTTTGTGCAGCATCCATTCTTGCTTATTCACAGGAAGCGCCTGAAGGCCTGTTCATCGGTTCAAAGGCCCCGGATTTTCGCGCAACCGATCAGAATGCACAGGAATTCCGATTGAAGGATGAACTGAAGAAAGGAAAGGTGGTCCTCGTTTTTTACAGGGGTCAATGGTGTCCCTATTGTAACAGGTTCCTTTCCAGACTGCAGGATTCGCTACAGCTGATCACTGACAAGGGCGCCCGCGTTGTTGCCGTGGGAGCTGAGAAACCTGAGAATGTGTCGGTCACCGTTGAAAAAACGAAAGTTAGTTTTAGTGTACTGCACGACAAAGAACTCAAAATTATGAAGGCCTATGATGTGGAGTACGAGGTGCCCGAGAATACGATACGCCGTTATAAGAACGGGAATATCGACATTGAAAAGAACAACGGCGACAACGGGAGATTTCTTCCTGTACCAGCCATATACATCATAGACGAGGAATCGACTGTTACATACCGGTTTTTCGATACGGATTACCGGAAAAGGCCGAGCGTGGAAGAAATTCTTAAAAATCTCTGATCAGGGTTTACGCGCCACCAGGCAAAACGACTCAAAAGGGCGGGGATCGGGCTGAAATTCGCTGGCGGGTTCTACCAATTTCTCTTCTTTCTCCCATATAAAGCCGGCAGAGCTGCACTGCTGTTTCCAGGTTTCACTGTTGACCTTCCTAAAACCGTATTTTGTAAAAGGCATCCGTTCCATACTTTCCACGGAGCGTACCGTAACATACAGCATCCCGCCAGGTTTTAAAACACGCAGGATCTCGCGGAGATGGGAGAGAGGCTCATCCCAGAAATAAGCCACGTTGATACAAAAAACCTTGTCGAAACTCTCATCAGGGAAAGGCATTTGATCGCTATTGCCCTGGAGCAGTTTTAACCGGCCCGAACGGACCAGTTCTGCGTTATTGTTCTCCGCGGACTGGACCATTGTTTTCGAGTAATCGATACCAGTGAGCGTGAGGCCTTCCGCGGCATCCAGCACCTGGTGAAAGAATTTACCATTCCCAAACCCGATCTCCAGGATCGACTGGTAGTACCCGGGTTGCATTACAGAGATCGTGAAATCGTAAAGTGTTTTGTTGGCACGGTTCATCATCGTGCCCACTTTTTTACCGAGGGTACCCCCGGGCTTGCGGAGCTGCCGGGCGAGGCTTTTGAGCCTGAATATTTCGAATAATTTCCTGAACATTCTTAATACCAGCTGATCCTGGCGATCTTCCCGTTATTGCCGGCAAGAAACACCGCGTGCCCGTATTTGGAGATACGGCAAACATTGAAACCTTCGTTGCTGACGGGTTGCCAGTCGCGCCCGCTGTTAGCGGAGTAATCTACACCATTTAATCCGCAGGTGAGCAGGTCTGTGGGAGAAAGATATTCCACGGAACTGCGATATCCATTGGGTGGTGTGACAGGTAGTTTCCAGGACTTTCCTCCATTCATTGAATAAGCGCAAACGGAATCGCGTGAATTTGCATTATTGAAATCCCCGCCCACAACAATCAGTTTTTTGCTGCCTTTACCGCTCCCATCATCAAAGACCGCTATGGAGTTGGCTCCGCGTGTTTCCGCACCCTGTGTGATGGGGATCCTGCTGATCCCATCCTGGCTAAAGAGACGGGCACGGGTACCACCGCTGACCAGGAAGAATTTGCTTTTAAAATACCGGATATTGGTTCCGCTGGCCGCGAAAAAAGCTTCCCCGGAATCGGCCCGCAGGTGTAAACTTCCGGAACTGGCCTCGAGCCAGCTATCACCGCCATCCCTGGTTTGTGCAATGAAAATCTTCCCGTTGATTGGGTCTCCCACTACTATACCTTCCTCCTCATCCCAAAAATCAAGGGCATCGAGGAACATCCCGGGTGTTTTATTTTCATACACCGTCTTCCAGGAGAACCCTCCATCAGTTGTTTTCAGAATATAAGCCGGTTCGCCCACTGCCATTATCACCGCCGTTTGGGCGTCGAAAGCCTCAATATCCCTGAATTCTGTTTTTTCAAAACCTTTTACTGTGTACCAGTTCCAATTCTTACCGGCGTTGTTTGACCGGCCAATGGTGCCATTGCTGCCGCTGACCCAGACCACATTGTCGTTCACCACGGAGAGACCCCGCAGGGAAGTTTTGGTACCTGTGGTCAGGACCTCTACTTTAGGTTTTTGAGCTGTCAAAAAAAGGCAGTGAGATAGGAATAGGGCGAGAAAGGCCGGAATTCGCATAAGGTTTCCCATTGAGTTGCAATAATAAAGGATTTCCCCCTTGATTTTGCATTAGCTCATATGAAATAAAAGCCGGGCCGAATCGTTTTTTTACGTCCATCTTTCCTTAGAAATACGCATAAAACGAAATAGTCTTAATTTTAAAGACAAATCATATTTCCCTTTATGAAAAAACGCCTGATCTATTGGATGTCATTTGCCATCCTCGTCTTTGTCGCCTGTCAAAAAGAAGAAAGCTTCGAACTGGGGAACAGTCCCGCGGAAGGAAGCCTGCAAAGTGATGTTACCGGCGACTGTCTTCCCAAGACCATTTCCGGTACTTATGAGGCCGGCACCCCGCTCGTTCCCACGAACAGCACGATCACGGTTTCGGTGAACGTCACCAAGACCGGGATCTACAGCATCACCACAGATACGGTTAATGGCATATATTTCAAAGGTACCGGCACCTTCACAACCCTGGGTCCCACGAATGTCACCCTTCAGGGAAACGGAACACCGTTTGCGGCAGGAGTCAATAATTACGTGGTGTCCTTCGGTGCAAGCATTTGTGATATCCAGGTGACCACGCTGCCTTCTGGCGCCGGCCCCGCGGTTTTCACTTTGAACGGGGCACCCGGAAATTGCGCAACCCCGACGATCAACGGCAATTATATACTCAACACGGCATTGAACGCAACCAATACGGTGGTTCTGAATGTGACGGTTACCACGGCGGGATCGTATAACATCACAACTACTGCGGTGAATGGAATGACCTTCGCCGGTTCGGGAACGCTGGCAGTGGGAAGCCAGACCATCACACTCAACGGATCAGGCACGCCCACTACGGCGGGTGCCAACATCATACCCCTCACGGTGGGGGGCAGTACTTGCAGTTTCTCTATCGATGTGACGAGCGGCGCCACCGGTTCTTTGGACGGAGGCCCCGGAGCCTGTGCGCCGATCACGGTCAATGGCACCTACACGGCAGGGGTTGCACTTACCGGCGCGAATAATGTCGTGATCCGTGTGGATTTTACCACCGCAGGTCCTTATAGCATATCCAGCTCTTCGGTAGGGGGAATGAC
>CAMLEM010000197.1 GCA_946479005.1 uncultured Chitinophagaceae bacterium
ACCGAAAAATTTGTCAAGCTGAAAGACCCTGTGCCCGTCTTCATTATTTATTATACATCCTGGGTTGACGACAGGGGTGAATTGAATTTCCGTGAAGATGTTTATGGTCACGATAAAAAACTGAAAGCAAAGATGTTTACGGGGATCCCGGGCGATCCCACAGCATCAAAAAAATGAGCGTTGGTGCTGCCTGTGAAAACCCCTATTTTTACGGGTATGCACAGAGTCATTATTCCGGTGGATTTCTCAGAGACCTCGCTGAACGCAGCCCGCTTTGCCGCGCAAATGCTTGCAGGAAAGAAGAATGCGGTAGCCGTTCTTTATAATAATTATGAAAGCGCGGAAGATTATGATGTGGCGGTGATGTACCAGGAAAACCTGAAAAGGGAATTCAAGGCCCGCGGTGTGGAGAATGTGGAGTATGAAAATGAGATGGGTGGCGACCTCATTGAGAACATTTCAAGGCTGGCACATACCGTCAGGGCCAGCCTGATCGTGATGGGGATCACGGGAAAATCCGTGGTCCGGCAGGCGATGTTCGGAAGCAATACCCTGAAACTTGTGGATCAGAACCTTTACCCGGTAATGATCATCCCGCCGGATGCCACGTATAAAGGCATCAAAAATGTGGCGCTGGCCTCTGATTTCAAGGATGTGGAAGCAACTACCCCTGCCGCCCTGATCAACAGTGTGTTCGAGATCTTCAAACCGCGGCTTCATATTGTCAATGTAAGTCGCGACCACTATGTGTCACTGACGGATGAGATCGAAGCGGGAAAGCAGAAATACAGGGAAATGTTCGCCAATATCGACCTGGAATTCTATTTCCTGACGATGACCGATTTTTTCCAGGCAGTTGACCAGTTTGTGAAGGATCACGATATCGATGTGCTGCTGACGATCCCCAAACACCAGAGCAATGCGATCTCTCTTTTCAAGGTCACCCATACCAAAAGGCTCGCGTATCATAGCCGGATCCCGATCCTGGCAACGCACGAGTGATCCCGTTCACCCTGTAATCTCGTATTTTGAAGAATATCAAACTCATAGAAGTTCCTTCGGAAATCGGTGCGGGCACCCGTGGCGCCAGCCTCGGAATTGAAGCCATCCGGATCGCCGCGCTGGATTTTATGAGCAATTTTTTCATTCATTTTCCCTCGGAAAAGATACCCGTTGAAAATAAGCTGCTTTACGAACCCATAGAATCCCCTTATGCCAAACGGATCAAGGGGATGGTGACGATGTACGAGCGTGTGAGCAAGGCCGTTAGTGAGGCAATGAAACAGAATTTTTTTCCCGTGGTGATCGCAGGAGATCACGGCACCGCGGGTGCCACCATCGCGGGACTCCGGATGGCCAAACCCAAAGGCCGGCTGGGGGTGATATGGATCGATGCACACGCTGATATCCATACGCCCTACACCACCCCTTCGGGAAATCTTCACGGGATGCCCCTCGCCGTCTCCATCAATGAAAATAACGAGGAAAGCGCCGTGCACGATGTGGATGAGGCCACGGCAAAACACTGGAACACCCTGAAGAACCTGGGAAAGATCGCCCCCAAGGTGCTTCCCGAGGATATCGTTTACATTTCACTCAGGGATTTTGAAAAGGAAGAGAAATTCCTGATCGATAAATACAATATCAAGGTGATCTCCACCAAGGAGGTCAGGAACAAGGGTGCCGAAAACGTAGTTCGCTCCGTTTTGAGATACCTCTCCGACTGTACTGACATTTACGTGTCTTTTGATGTGGACAGCCTGGATTCCTCCATTTCGAAAGGCACAGGAACACCGGTAAGCAACGGCCTCAGGGAACGGGAGGCAGAAGATCTCATCAGCAAATTTATGCAGAACCGCAAGGTGTGTTGTTTCGAGATCGCCGAGGTGAATCCTACCCTCGACAAAGAGAACCTGATGGCCGAGATCGCTTTTAACATCCTCCAGCGAAGTGTCAATGTTTTAATGATGAGCTGAAGCAAAGCTTCAAACCTTCCTCGAAGCTAACCGGTTCATAGTCCAGTTCTTTCCGCGCTTTGTCGATCACGAAACCCGTGCGGGGCGGCCGCATGCCCGGCTGCGTGAAGGTCAGGGAAGTGACAGGCTTAATGAGCTGCTGATCGAGACTCAATAAACGGGCTGCTTTCGTGGCCATTTCATACGGTGTCACCAGGTCTTTTCCTGAAATGTGAAAAAGCCCCCGCGCCCTGCGTTCCAGGGTGGCCACCACTCCCCTGGCCAGGTCGCCCACATAGGTCGGTGTACGAAACTGGTCGGTCACCACCAGGTAAGATTCGCCTCTTTCCAGCTTCGTTTTTAAAAGGTGGAGGAAATTCATACCTCCATTTTTCGGTTCTCCATATACGTGAACCGTTCTCACGATCGACCAGTCGAAAGGATATTCCGCCACGGCCTGCTCCGCCTCCCATTTTGTCTTGCCGTAAAAATTAACGGGGGAAGGCCGATCTTTCTCGGTGTACATTCCCCTGCTTCCGTCGAAAACGAAGTCCGTGGAAAGGAAAGTGAAGTGACAACGAAGATCTTCCGCGTTGGAAAGAAGGTTCAGGGTGCCCTCCACGTTGGCGAGGTAGGCCTCCCACTGGTGCACTTCGCATTCATCCACCCGCGTCATTGCCCCGCTGTGTATCACCGCTTCGGGCTGGTAATGCTGAAAAACATCGTGCACGCGGTAAGGATCGGTGAAATCCATCACCACATAATGGAAGGAATCATACTGTTTGAAAGTAAGCCTGGTTTCCCCGCGACCGGTGGCGATCACGTCGTGACCGTGCTGCAGAAGCAGTTCCGCGAGGTAGTATCCCAGGAAACCGTTCGCACCTGTTAGGAGTACTCTCATACTTCCAAAACTAGGTCAAAAACAATGCAAGAATGCCGGGAACTCAAGGTTCACCCCTGGGCTGTTGAATTCTAAAAGGCCTTCTTCTCCTTTGTAGTTTCAAACTTCGGCCGCACATTCATATTGTAATAAATAAAGGAATAAATATCCGCGGTCGTTTCGAGCGCTTTCTTCAGGTTACTGGATCCGTGCCCCGAATTCACATCGATCCGGATCATCACGGGATTATTTCCTTTATAATGCTCCTGCAATGTAGCCGCATACTTGAATGAATGCGCCGGCACCACCCGGTCGTCGTGATCAGCCGTGGTGACGAGGGTGGCCGGGTAATTAATGCCTGGTTTGATATTATGAATGGGAGAATACTTTAAAAGATTCGGGAAATCCTGCGCATTATCGCTGCTTCCATATTCCGCGATCCAGTTCCAGCCGATGGTGAATTTGTGAAAGCGCAACATATCCATCACTCCCACCTGGGGAATGGCCACCCTGAACAGTTCCGGGCGCTGGTTGATCACCGTGCCCACCAGTAAACCCCCATTGGAGCCGCCCTGGGCAGCGAGATAGTCACTGGAAGTGTATTTTTTGTCGATAAGGAACTCAGCGGCAGCGATAAAATCATCAAATACATTCTGCTTATTCAGCCGCATCCCCGCCTCGTGCCATTTTTCACCATATTCACTGCCTCCCCTGAGATTGGCGATGGCAAAGATCCCGCCCTGCTCCAGGAAGGTGATCCTCGACGGTGAAAATGTGGGGTTCACGCTGATGTTGAAGCCACCATATCCATAAAGAATGGTCGGGTTCTTCCCGGTTTTCTCAATGCCTTTTTTGTAAGTGATGAACATCGGCACTTTCGTCCCATCCTTGCTGGGAAAAAACACCTGCTCGGTCACATAATCTTCGGGATTGAATTTTACTTCCGGCTTGCGAAAAAGCGTACTCTTTCCGGTTGAAATGTCATAACGGAAGATCGTAGGAGGATAAGTGATCGATGTGAAGGTGTAAAATACGAACTCATCTTCTCTTTCACCCCCAAAACCACTCACGGTGCCCAGCCCGGGGAGTTTCATTTCCCCTTCAGGGTTCCCCTTTAGATCATATATAAACACCCTGCTGGTCACATCCTTCAGGTAGGTCACGAATAATTTACCCCCGGCAGAACTTATGCCCGATATCGTTTCCGCTTTCTCCGGGATCACGGTCTTCCAGTTCTCTTTGGCAGGGTATAAAGGATCGATCAGGACCACCCTGCTGTTCTTGGCATCATCATCGGTCATAACAAGGAATTTGCCGTCCACCACATCGATGAAATTATAATCGTAGTCGCCAATCTCGGATATCACGGGCCTGAACTTCCTTTCCGCGCCGGAACGGCTGTCATAATACCAGAGGGCGCTGCCGTCTTTTCCCTTCCCCCT
>CAMLEM010000198.1 GCA_946479005.1 uncultured Chitinophagaceae bacterium
TCCCAGGCCTGGCATCCAAGGAAGGCCAGTCCCCCAATGATGGTCCAGAACAGCCATTTGATCACTCCTCTCTTATCTCCTTTATGCCCCGCGTGTACGGCCAGTACCATCGTTACGGAGCTGATGATGAGGATGAAGGTCATCACACTCACGAAGGCAAGTGGAAGATTGGCGTGTCCCGCGCCGGGGAAGGCGTTAAAGACCACGTTGGGATCCGGCCAGAAATTCTGGCTGAAGCGGATCGTACCATAGGAGATCAGGAAGGCGCCGAAGGTGAAGGCATCACTCATCAAAAAATACCACATCATCAGCTTCCCGTATTCCATATTGAACGGGCTTTTCCCTCCGCTCCACCATTTGGTTTTATGTACCATCGTTTGTGTTGACATATTTCTAGAGTTCCTTTTATTATTGGTTTTGGTCGTTCCTGTCTTAAGCGGAGCCCACGATCAAAAAGAAGATCAGCAGGTAGATCCACAACAGGTCCACGAAATGCCAGTACACCGCCATAATTTCAATGCCTACCGGGCTGTACACCTTCGTTTTACCGGCAAATGCCTTGTAGAGCATTACTGCCAGCGCAACCACACCGCCCAGCACGTGGAGGGCGTGCAATCCAAAAAGCACATAAAGGAATTGCCCGGCGTTCCCGCCCTTGAAGCGGATGTTTTGCGCCCACAGCTCCTGGAATCCCATCCACTGGAGGGCCACAAATGCAAATCCCAGTACGGCGGTCAGCGCGATCATCAGCCGGTAGCGCGACATTTCCCTGTCTTTTAAAGATCTGAAAGCCCATTGCACGGTCAGGCTGCTGAGCAGGATCACTCCCGTGGAGACCCAAAAAACCTTTGGAAACTCCTCCAGCCTGAAATTTGTGAAATTGCTTTTCACAATGAACGCACTGGTCAGACCCGCGAACATCATCACCACGCTCCCTATGGCCACCCAAAGAGTGAACTTATAAGGGTGCATTTTTTTCTTTACATCATTCGCCACGATATCCATAATTAAATTCCAAATTTTAAATCCAAAAACCGATTCCGGGATCACCTAGGTCTTCGCCAGCAACATCGCCAGCATTACCACCGGTAAATACAAATAACTGCCAAACATCACCAGTCTTGCCGACTTGATATCCATATTCCGGTAGAGCCTGATGCATCTCCCGATCATAAACAGGTTGCCGAGTATGATCAGTCCCAGGCCGATCTTTCCCTGCGTGTCGGCGATCGTGCACATTCCCGTTACAAAGGGCGCCAGGGTTACGGGCACCAGCAACAGGGAGTACGCGATCGTCTGCATCGCCGTGAATTTTGTCGGTCCCTCCTCTGCTGGCAGCAACTTGAAACCCGCTTTCGTGTAATCCTGGTGTGCCAGCCAGGCGATCGCCCAGAAATGGGGGAATTGCCAGAAGAACTGGAACGCGAACAGGATCCATCCATTGATCGCGAGATCATTGTTGCCTGCCGCCCAGCCAATCAGGCAGGGCAGCGCTCCCGGTATAGCACCTACCAGCACCGCTATTGAATTTACTTTCTTCAGCGGTGTGTAGATAAACGCATACAGGAAGAGACTGAAAGCCGCCAGGCCCGCAGCCAGCGTATTGAAAAAGAACCCGAGGATCAAAACACCTGCTGCTCCTGTGATCACCGCGAAGGCCCAGCCGTGCTCCACACTCATCCTTCCCGCGGCAACGGGTCGCTTTGCGGTCCTTTTCATCACCGCGTCCGTATCTTTTTCAACAACCTGGTTGATGGCATTGGCACTTCCCGTGACAAGCATCCCACCTACAAAGAGCCATAATATCCGTTTCCAGATATCTATATATTCATCCGCACCCGGCGTCAGCAAAAAACTGATCACGCTGCTGAACACCACCATTATACTCAAAGAAACTTTTATTAATGCCAGGTAGTCCCTTACCAGACCTCCAATTCCACCCGCTACTTTCGCGGATCCTGATATCTCCGTGGTCGTTTTACTATCCACCTGGTTTCTTTGATTCCGGATTCCGGATTCCGGATTCCGGATTTCTTAAATCCGAACTTTCATCAACGGTCATCAAATTCCAAATCCCAAATCCCAAATCCGGAATCCGGAATCTCTAGTGTTTGCTTTCATCCGGCCCCACGGGTTCCGTTTGCGGGATGAACTCTCTTCCATCCTTACCATAATCATAAGCCCAGCGATGCACTTCGGGAATCTCACCTACCCAGTTACCGTGACCGGGACGGATCGGTGTGGTCCACTCCAGTGTATTTGCTCCCCAGGGGTTCTGCGACCTTAGCTTTCTTCCCTTGAATATGGAATAAATGAAATTGAACACGAACATCAACTGCACCGCGAATACGATGATCGATACGATGGTGATCATCTTCTCCAGCTCTCCGAACTGGTTGAATGAGGTCCATACCGATTTATCCAGGTAACGCCTTGGCATACCGGCCAGGCCTTCATAGTGCATCGGCCAGAAGATCAGGTAAGCACCGATAATGGTTACCCAGAAATGGATATAACCCAGCGTATTGTTCATAAACCGCCCGAACATTTTCGGGAACCAGTGATAGATACCGCAGAACATCCCGAACATCGCCGATACACCCATTACGATGTGGAAGTGCGCCACCACGAATACTGTATCGTGCAGGTGAATGTCGATCGTTGAGTTTCCAACGAAGATCCCGGTAAGACCACCCGAGATGAACAGGCTCACGAAACCGATGGCAAAAAGTGTCGCCGGGGTGAACCTGATATTTCCTCTCCAGATCGTAGTGATCCAGTTGAATACCTTGATTGCCGATGGCACCGCGATCAACAGTGTCAGCAATACGAATATCGAACCGAGGAAGGGATTCAATCCTGTTACGAACATATGGTGCGCCCAAACCAGGAAGGCCAGTATGGTGATCGCGAACAATGATCCGACCATCGCCATATATCCGAAGATCGGTTTTCGGCTGTTCACCGATAACACTTCCGACACAATTCCCATCGCCGGCAGGATGATGATATAAACTTCCGGGTGACCCAGGAACCAGAACAGGTGCTGGAAAAGAATGGCGCTACCGCCTTCATTCGGGAGGATCTCACCCCCCACAATAATATCGCTCAGGTAAAAGCTTGTTCCCAGGTTCCGGTCGAACAGGAGCAGGATCAATCCTGATAATAGAACCGGGAAAGAAAGTACGCCAAGGATGGCCGTAAAGAACAGGGCCCAGATCGTGAGGGGCATCCGTGTCATCGACATCCCCTTGGTGCGCATATTCAGAATGGTGGAGATATAGTTGATACCCCCGAGCAATGAGGATACTACGAACATTGCCATCGCCGCGATCCAGAGGTCCATCCCCAGCTTCGATCCTTCGGAAGCCTGGCCCAGGGCACTGAGCGGCGGGTAGACCGTCCACCCTCCCGAGGCTGGCCCTGTTGAGATGAACAGAGAAGAGATCATTATCACACTGGCGAGGAAGAAGAACCAGTAGGAAAGCATATTCAGGAAGGGGGAAGCCATATCACGCGCGCCCACCTGCAGGGGAATGAGCAGGTTGGCGAAGGTTCCGCTCAATCCGGCCGTCAGCACGAAGAACACCAGTACCGTACCGTGCATTGTGATCAGGGCATAATAAAACTCGGGCTTGATCTGGCCGCCCTCTGCCCATTTTCCAAAGATCGTTTCCAGGATAGGAAAATTCTGATCAGGAAACCCCAATTGCAAACGGAACAGAACGGAAAACAGGCCGCCGATGATGGCCCAGATGATCCCGGTGATCAGGAACTGCTTGCCAATGGTCTTATGGTCCATACTGAAGATGTACTTCGAAATGAAGGTCTCCTTATGGTGCCCGTGATCATCGTGACCCACGTGAGTGGTGGTTGCCGGATGTATGTGCAATGCGTCGCTCATAATCTTTTGTTTTGACGGCCCCCGGGCCGTGTTCATTAATTCGTTTTTGCCTGTGTTATAGGCTTGGTGGCACTTGTGGCCCCTGTGCTGTCTGTCTTCGCAGGTGCTGCAGGAGGATTGGCTACCAGGTATTGCGGTGTTTTACCCGCCATCCAGGCATCGAACTCTTCCTGCGTTTCCACTACGATCACTCCTCTCATACTCCAGTGACCCTGTCCGCACATCTGGTCACAGGAGATCTCGTAAACAAAATTTGGATTCCCTGTCATTTCGGCCATCTCCTTCGTGGTGTACTTTGGTGTGAACCACATCGTGGTGGGCGTACCGGGAACGGCATCCATCTTCATCCTGTAATGTGCCAGGCCCACGT
>CAMLEM010000199.1 GCA_946479005.1 uncultured Chitinophagaceae bacterium
GGCTTCCAATGTGATGGCTGGTCACGAAACCACCCTGCCCATTACGCTGGATCAGATGATCTACCACGCGCAATCGGTGATCCGTGGGGTGGACCGCTGCCTGGTGGTGGTGGATATGCCTTTCGGCTCTTACCAGTCAAATTCAGATATCGCACTGGCATCTGCCATTCGTATTATGAAGGAAACCGGGGGACACGCCATTAAGCTGGAAGGAGGCGAAGAGGTGGTGGATTCGATCCGGAGGATCGTGTCGGCCGGGATACCCGTGATGGGTCACCTGGGACTTACGCCTCAATCCATTTATAAATTCGGGACCTATACAGTTAGGGCGAAAGAAGAAACAGAGGCGGCTAAGCTGCGGAAGGATGCGAAAAAATTGCAGGAAGCGGGTTGCTTCGCCGTTGTGCTGGAGAAGATCCCCGCCCAGCTTGCCAAAGAAGTTTCTGAGAGCATTACGATTCCAACCATCGGCATTGGTGCGGGCCCGCATTGCGACGGGCAGGTGCTGGTGATGCACGATATGCTGGGAATCAATACGGAGTTCAAGCCCAGGTTCCTGCGGCAGTACCTGAATATTTTTGAGCAGGCGACAGGGGCAGTGAAGAAGTATGTGGATGATGTGAAGAAGAAGGATTTTCCGAATGAAAGTGAACAATATTAATTTGGAGGGCGTGGATTTTTTAACCCCCTGATTCCATTTTTACCTTCAGTGCCATCCGGAAGAAAAAACGAAGTGCTCCGTGTTCGCCCCGCAGGGGCCCGTGTCCTTCGTGATTCAATTCAATAAAATTTACTTCTCAGATTTTATCTCTTCCCAAAGTGAATGTATCAACCCATCTGCCAGCCCGATCTTCGGTACATAGATCTCATTGGATTCAGCCCAGCGCATTATATTGATATAGATCAGCAGCGCAGGAACGATCACGTCCGCCCGGTCTTCCCGCAGTTTATAGGCACTCATTCTTTGCTCCACGGTCAGGTTGCTGAACTCCTTGTAATAATCCCGAAGCAGGTCAAGCGTCAACGGCCTTCCCTCTTTTTTCCTGGATAAAGAAAAGATCTTATTGATGTTGCCTCCCGATCCAATGATCGTTACGTGGTGATAGCCCTTTGTTTTCTGCCTGATAAATTCCTTCATTTCATCCCAGGCGGCCTCGTTCACCTGGTTCTTCAGCAGGCGAATGGTGCCGATATTGAAGGATTCCTTGAAGATCATCTTCCCGTCGCTGAAAAAAGTAAGCTCCGTACTTCCTCCTCCCACATCCGCGTACAGGTACGACTCCTCTTTCGCTAGCGTATCCGCAATGTGGTTCTCATAGATCAGCGAAGCCTCATCCTGGCCGGAGATGATCTCGATCCCGATGCCGGTTTCCGATTTAATGCGACGGATGATCTCTTCTGAATTATGCGCATCCCGCATTGCCGAAGTGGCACAGGCCCTGTAATGCTTTACTTCGTAAACCTCAAGCAGTAGCCGGAAGGCCTTCACCGTTTTCAGGATCTTCGCCGCTTTGGCTTCGGGGATCTCTCCCTTGCCAAACACGTCAAAGCCAAGCCTTAAGGGCACACGCACAAGCACGGTCTTGATGAAATCGGTACGGTCACCCGGGCCCCCGATGACATCGGTGATCAGCAATCTCGCCGCATTACTTCCTATGTCAATGGCTGCTAACCGCACGATTCTCTGTTTGCGCCGGTGCCGGCTGTTGTGATTTCCTGTACAGGTAATTATAAATATCCACCTGTGACCTCACTTTTTTCCGGGTGGTCTTCACATATTCATTACTCAGTTCGTTATCCAGCCATCGCGCCTTCACGTTATCCTGCAGCTGGATGTTCAGGATATCCTTCAACTCCTGCTGCAACTCCTTGTTCCAAACGGGGCAGGTGGCCTCCACGCGGTGTTCGAGATTTCTCTTCATCCAGTCGGCCGATGAAATGAAAACCTTCTCCTTACCACGGTTATGAAAGATCCACACCCGGGCGTGTTCGAGGTATTCATCCACGATACTGATCGCGCGCACGGGTTTCTCATATTTTTTATGTTCCGAGATCATACAGAATATGCCCCGGATGATCAATTTCATCTGCACCCCGGCCCTCGCTGCTTCGTAGAGCTTGAAGATCATATCCTCATCCGAAAGAGAATTCATCTTTAAGGTGATCGCTGCAGGTTTTTTCTTCCTGGCCTGTTTGATCTCCTCATCTATCAGCTTGAGCAGTTCTTTTTTTGCAAAAAATGGACTGGGCAGGATCACCTTGCAATCCCGTAGGAAATTAAATCCCGTTTTGGGTTGTTCCAGGAAATTAAAGATCCGGTTCACGTCCGCCATTATTTTCTGGTTGGATGTGAGCAGGCAGTGATCGCCATAGAGGCGGGCTGTTTTTTCATTGAGATTGCCCGTACTCACGAACCCGTAATAAATGAAGTTATTGTCCTTTGTTCTCTTCCTGATGGCACAGATCTTGGAATGCACTTTCAGGTCCGGGATCTCGATCAGTACCTTGGCACCTTCTTCTTCCAAACGGTTCTTCCATTCAATGTTCGCTTCCTCCTCGAAGCGGGCCCTGAGTTCGAGCATCACGATCACTTCCTTTCCATTACGCACCGCGTTGATCAGAGCGTTGACGATTTTCGACTGCTGGGCTAGCCGGTAACAGGTGATCTTGATCTGGGTGACATCGGGATCGAAGGCAGCTTCCCTGATCAGGTCGATCAGCGGTAAAAAGGAATGGTAAGGGAAATGGAGCATCACATCTTTTTCCAGGATCACATCCGATACGCGGCGCACGGTGAACAGCGGGTGGTCGAAAGGTTTCTTGCGGTGCCTTTTTTCCCGGAACACGTTTTCCGGGAAATCCATAAAATGCCTGAAGTTGTGAATCCTTCCGCCTGGAATGAGGTTATCGCGTTTTGTCAGGTTCAGCCTCCGGATCAGGTACTCCAGCAGGCCCGGATCCATTTCCCGGTCGTACACAAATCGTACAGGCTTGCCTTTTCTCCTGTTCTTCAGGCCTTTTTCAATTTTCTGGATGATGGAGGTGGAAACGTCCTCATCTATATCGATCTCTGCATCGCGGGTCACTTTAAAGATATGCGCGTGGTACTGATCATACCCGAAGTAAGAGAAAATATCAGGCAGGTTGAATCGGATCACGTCCTCGAGCAGGATGATATGCCCTTCATCTGGTTTTGAAGGAAGGCGACGGAAGCGCCCCAGGTTCCGGGTGGGTACTTCGATGAGCGCGTATTTTTTTCTGAGCGCATTGTCTTTCTTCCACATCACCACGGCGAGGTAAATGGATTTGTCGCGGAGCGCCGGAAATTCGGGAATGCTTTCTATCATCAGGGGAACCAGCTCAGGGCTTACCTCTTCCTCGTAGTATTCCCTGACAAAGGCTTGCTGTTCCGCATTGAGATCCTTTTCCGTTTTTAGAAATACCTTTTGCCCTTTTAATTCTTCCTGCAATCCCTCCCAGATCCTGTTGAACTCTCCCTGCTGGTTAAGCACCGTCATCTGAATTTCATCAATGATCTCCTGCGGATTATTTTCAAGGTGCATTTTTGCCTTGGTACCCAGCTGGATCATTCTTCTCAGGGTGGCCACCCGTACACGGAAGAACTCATCCATATTATTGGAGAATATACCGAGGAAACGGATTCTTTCTCTCAATGGCACGGTGGGATCGGCCGCCTCCTGCAGAACCCGGGCATTGAATGAAAGCCAGCTGATATCCCGGGGAATTAATTTTCTTTTTGGACGCATCGTTTCATTTTATTTTTTTGGACCCGTTCCCCTCATTTTTTCAATCAGGGAGGAAGTGGACCAGCCTTCGAGTATGGGATTGATCACCACCCTGCCTCCGGCGGCCTGCACTTCAGCAGCGCCGGCAATATCTTCCGGTTTATAATCTCCACCCTTCACCAGCACATCGGGCAGGATCTCAGCGATCAGTTCGCGCGGAGTATCCTCCCCAAAGATCACAACCGCGTCAACCATCACCAGGGAAGCGAGTACCATCGCCCTGGCTTCCTGGTCGTTTACCGGGCGCTCTGGTCCTTTCAATCTTTTCACGGAGGCATCGGAATTCAGCCCTACGATAAGGTAATCCGCTTCCCGGGCCGCGAAACCAAGCGATTGCAGGTGCCCGGGATGCAGGATGTCGAATACGCCGTTGGTGAATGCGACCTTTTTTCCCGGCAGCCGCCATCGACGCACCAATCTTTTCGCATCCTCCCGCGAAATGATCTTGCCCGGTATGAGATCAG
>CAMLEM010000200.1 GCA_946479005.1 uncultured Chitinophagaceae bacterium
CGGAGGAGGAGACAATTGCTCCTGGGACTTCTTTTTCGTGCTGGCAGCGGCCGCTTCCGATTTCTTCATTTTTTCCTGCATCTTCTTCGCAGCAAGAATGCGCGCCTGTTTTTCTTTTTCCCTGACCTCAACAGCTTTTTTTCGCACGGTCGACAGGCCTGAAAAACCAAGGTTGGAAACCCCGGTGATCAACACATCCACCTGCGATAAGGGCAGCCTCGCATTGATTCGGTCAATTGGGATCGGACCAGCGTCCAATGGGTAGATTAAATCGACCGTATCAATACCCTGGATAATTTTCACCTTAAAATTCGCGGATGTAACACCCACGTTCCGAAATATCCCGCTTCCCAACTCCTTCGACGAATACTTCTTCCCGTTAAACCAATACGTCGAGGGCTGCAGGGCAACTATGTTCAACTTTAAATAAATAGCGGTCCTGTTACCATCCCCCGATTTGGGGAAAACAATGGAAGTTACCCGGAAGTCCTGTTTTGCGATACCCGCCGTATCAGTTTCCTCCTCATAACTGACCCTGTGCGTCTTTTGACTGAAGACGGTAGAGGTGATGACGAGGAGAAATATGGCAAAAAATAATGATCGCATCACCCGAAAGTACATATTGAGTTCAGTAATTCCATATTCTTTCAGGACCTGCTCAGAAGTTCATCAAATTCTCTATGGTTTCATTCAGCCTCGCGCGGGCAAGGAAGTTTTTTTCAAGTTCAATGTTGAAGGGAACTGGTGTATCAAGACTTGCGCAGCGCATCACAGGGGCATCGAGGTATTGAAAACAGTTTTCAGAGATCCAGGCAGCGATCTCACCTCCGATGCCTCCTGTAAGCGTGTCTTCGTGCAGGACCAGTACGCGCCCGGTCCGTTCCACTGCTTCCCTGATAGCGGTATGATCAAGGGGTAAAAGCGTTCGCAGGTCAAGAATGTCGATCGAGATCTCGGGGTGATCCGCTGCATAATCCTCAGCCCAGTGTACGCCGGCTCCATAGGTGATGATCGAGATCTCATCCCCCTCACGTACCTGGCGGGCCCTGCCGATCTCCACTTCATAATATTCTTCCGGAACGGGTCCTGAAACGGATCTGTAAAGGGCTTTGTGCTCAAAGAACATCACGGGATTGGGATCGTTGATCGCCGCGATCAGCAAACCTTTGGCATCATACGGCGTGGAAGGATAAACAACCTTCAATCCCGGCGTATGCACAAACCAGGCTTCATTGCTCTGGCTGTGAAAAGGACCAGCGCCCACTCCAGCGCCCGTTGGCATCCGGATCACCACATCAGCATTCTGTCCCCAGCGATAATGGATCTTCGCCAGGTTGTTGATGATCTGGTTGAAACCGGCAGTTACAAAATCGGCGAACTGCATTTCCATCATACTCTTGAAACCTTCGAGGCTTAACCCCAGGGCCGCTCCCCCGATCGCACTTTCACACAACGGAGTATTTCTCACGCGTGCCTTTCCGAACTCATCCACAAACCCCTCGGTGATCTTGAATGCGCCACCATATTCCGCAATATCCTGGCCCATTAAAACCAGGTTCGAATGCCTTACCATACTTTGATGAAGGCCCTCTTTAATGGCGTCAATGAAACGGATATCACGGGAAGCTGACATATCATTGGCAGGCCTTGATACAATTTTCCCCGGGGCCGGTGCATAAACATCTTCCAGTTCAGCATCTGTATCTGCAATAACCGGCGGGGTATCAAAACCCTTCTTCAATTCCTCTTCGATACTTTCCTTAAATTCATTCCGGATCTCTGCAACCTGCATTTCGGTGATCAGGCCTTCACTGACCAGGTATCGTTCATAATTCTTGATGGGGTCTTTTTGCTCCCAGAGGGTGAATAGTTCTTTCGGTACATACTTCGTTCCACTGGCTTCCTCGTGACCCCGCATACGGAAGGTCATACACTCGATGAGATAGGGCTTTTGATGTTGAATACAATAATCACGTACTCCTTTGATGGTGTCATAGACCGTAAGAATATTATTCCCATCGACCTGCACCCCTTCCATCCCGTACCCTTTGGCCCTGTCAACAAGACTGATGCAGCGATACTGTTCGTTCACCGGGGTACTTAATCCATAGCCATTATTTTCTATGATAAAGATCACGGGCAGGTCCCAAACCGCCGCGGTGTTCAATGCTTCGTGAAAATCGCCTTCACTGGTGCCCCCGTCTCCCGTGAATGCAAGTGAAACTTTATTTTCTTTTTTTAGCTTATAGGCCAGGGCCACGCCATCAGCGATTGCCAGTTGGGGACCCAGGTGGGAGATCATCCCGCAGATATGATGATCACGGCTTCCGAAATGAAAGCTTCTCTCCCTGCCTTTACTGTAACCTTCCTTCGCGCCCTGCCATTGCCTGAACAAATTGCTGAGCGACATTCCACGTGTGGTGAATACACCCAGGTTGCGATGCAAAGGCAGGATCCACTCTTCCTTTTCCAGTGCCAGGGTGGCTCCTACGGAGATGGCCTCCTGGCCGATGCCGCTGAACCATTTGGAGATCTTCCCCTGCCTGAGCAGCAGGAGCATTTTCTCTTCGATCATCCGCGGCCAGAGTAATTCACGGTAAAACTTAAGCAATTGCTGGTCAGAGAGTTCTTTCCGTTCGAAGGTCATAACACAAAGATAACAACCCGGCCGTGCATACCGGTATCACCATATTATGCAATTGGCCCGGCGCCTGCATCTTACTTAAAAGCATTTCTATGTCCATCAGTTTCCGACCCCTGATCCTCGGCCTGGGCGCCATTCTATTGGTAAGTTTCACTACCCTCGTTAAGCCGGGCCATGAAGACCGCGGTATGCAAACCCAGCCTAAATCAAAGCCAAAGATCCAGGTGGCAGTATTGCTCGATGTAAGCAACAGTATGGACGGGCTGATCGAACAGGCAAAGGCCCAGCTCTGGAATATGGTCAGCGTGATGGGAAAGGCAAAATGCGAAGGAGTAAGCCCTATCGTGGAGATCGCGCTATATGAATATGGCAAGGATTCCAATGAAGCAGCGAATGGATATATCAAACAGATCAGCCCTTTTTCAACTGACCTCGATATGCTTTCCAAAAAATTATTTGAACTGAAGACCTATGGAGGAAGCGAATACTGCGGGCAGGTGATCCTTACCTCTCTCGACAGCCTGCAATGGGATAATTCTTCAGGCAGTTACAAAGTTATATTCATAGCAGGCAATGAGGATTTTCTCCAGGGAAACGTTTCCTACACTAAAGCCTGTGAAGAGGCCAGGAAAAAAGGAGTGATCGTAAATACGATCTATTGTGGCGACAGGATGCGCGGCATCCAGGAGCACTGGAATCTCAATACGGAATGCGGGAATGGCAGCTATACCAATATCAATTCCAACTCCAGGATACAGGATATCGCCACACCTTACGATACCACGTTGCTGGTGCTGAATCAAAAATTGAACGGCACTTATGTCTTCTATGGATCAGAAGGTGAATCACGCGCGGAATTACAGGAAACGATGGATGCAGGCAATGCGGGGATCAATACGTCCATCGCCGCGAAAAGGGTGGCAGTGAAGGGAAATCGGAGCCTGTATGATAACTCGGGGTGGGACCTGGTAGATGCTTATGAAAAAGACAAATCAGTGATCGATAAAGTGGATATGAAAACCCTCCCTGACAGCCTGAAAAACAAAACCCGCGCCCAGGTGAAAGAGATCGTTGATCAGAAAAACAAGCAACGTTCCGCGATTTCAAAAGAGATCCTGGAGGTTAATGCCAAACGCGATGCGTTCATCGCCGCAGAAAGATCAAAACAGGCCGGAAATACAACCGCTACGCTCGAAACCGAGATCGAAAAGATCGTCAGGGAGCAGGTAAAGAGAGCGAATATGATCATCGAGTGATCATCATCTCTCCTAAACCACGATCAGTTCATAAAACTCTTCCGGGTTAAGGTATTTATTTGCCAGAGCCTGTAATTGGACCGCACTTACGGTCCTGATGGCATTGATGGAGTCGTAGAAATACTGTTCAGTGAGGCCATTGAGGATGATATTCTTCCATCTGCCGATGATCTGGAAGGGTCCATCCAGGTCACCGAGCAGGCCTCCCATCATAAAATTGCGCACCAGCTGCAGTTCCACGGGATCAATTTTCTCATCCCGCAGGCGCTTCATCTCCTTGTAAACCTCCTGCACCGTAGCTTCACTTACATCCTTCCCTGCTTCCGTACTGATCATCCAGGCAGAATGCTGGATATGGTT
>CAMLEM010000201.1 GCA_946479005.1 uncultured Chitinophagaceae bacterium
TTTTCCATCGTCGTCACCCGTGGATGTTCATCCGTCTCAAAAACGGATTCTTCGCCCTTGCCATTCCTGGTGATCACACCCGTGATCTCATCCTTCCATTTCTCTGCTTCCAGGGCTTCAAAATATTTTTTTTGAGATGACATTGCGAAAGTGTCCTGCTCCATTCTCGAGATATTCCATTGCCGGGCAACATTCTCCGCGGTTTCACCCATCGAATAGGGATGATGCAGATCGCTGAGTTGTTTGTTGGGAAAACGCCAGCCAATGGTAGTGTCATACATTTCCGTATTTCTTTGAAAAGCCGCCTGGGGTTTGGCCATTACAAAGGGCGCGCGGGTCATACTTTCCACGCCACAGGCGATCAGCAGTTCCGCGTCCCCGCATTTGATCTGGCGGGCTCCATCCATAATGGCCTGCAATCCTGAGGCGCAAAGCCGGTTCACCGTATTTCCTGCCACCTGCACCGGAAGACCCGCGAGGAGCAATGCCATCCGGGCCACATTGCGATTGTCTTCCCCCGCCTGGTTGGCATCTCCCGCGATCACGTCTTCAATGGCGGAAGGATCGACATTTGGATTCCGCTGCAACAAGCTTTTTAGTACGGTTGCCAGCAGGTCATCGGGGCGAACTGTGGCGAGTCCACAGCCGTATTTGCCCACGGCCGTGCGAATGGAATCAATGACGTAAACTTTTTTCATTGGGGGCAAAGATAATGCGGAAGAGAGATTAGCGGAGGAGACGGTAAGACGGGAAGACGGGAAGGTTTTTTTTCTCCCATTCTTACCGTCTCCTCTGCTTTATTCAACACAAAAGCGGCGAATGCCTTGCTTCATAAGTATTACGTTGAAATTCAAGAGGAACCCAACGTTACTATTAAACAGCTTTAATTGGCTTCTTACCTGCGCATACCAAAGGGGAAGCAGGGCTTCTGCAGCTTTGATTTCAATAATTATCAAATCGTCCACCAGGACATCGAGACGTAAAACGTCCTTCAACAGAACGTTATCATAATATACAGGAATATCTACTTGTCTCCGATAAGGAATACTTTTCTTTTCCAGTTCCCGGCAAAAGCAGGCTTCATAGATTCGTTCCAACAATCCAGGTCCGAGCTGTATGTGAACTTTGAAAGCGCAGTCAACAATCTCCTTGCATAATAGCTCCTCGCGTGCCGATAACTGGTACATTCCTAAATATCGGTTTCCCGATGCCCGATCCCAAGGGAATAACACCAGTTTTATGCGGTATTTTAATCAGGGGTGGAAAAAAAAAGAGGAGTTTTAGCGGAGGAGACGGTAAGAATGTAAGACGGAAAGAGTTTTTTCTTCCCGTCTTCCCGCCTTCCCGTCTCCTTCGCTAAGCTAGTTCTTCCCGTCTTCCCGCCTTACCGACTCCTCCGCTACGTCTTTCAACCTTTATTCGCTAACTGCCCACACGCCGCATCAATATCCTTCCCCCGGCTCCGCCGTAACCGAACATTCACCCGGTGCTTCTCAAGGTATTGCATAAAGGCCTCCACCTTCTCCGCCGAAGGCTTCCGGAAGCTCGCGAAATCAATGGGATTGTATTCGATCAGGTTCACGAGGTCGGCCGGTACCTGGCGGTAAAGTTTGATGAGGTCATCGGCATCCTTGAGACTGTCATTGAAATTCTCAAAGAGGATGTATTCAAAAGTGATCTCGTTCTCGGTTTGCTTATAGAAATAATTCAGCGCATCCACCAGCGCCTTGATATTATTCGTGTCATTGATCGGCATGATCTCGTGGCGCTTGGCATCGTTCGCCGCGTGAAGGGAAAGCGCGAGTTTGAACTTCACCTTATCATCCCCCAGGTTCCGGATACCCTTGGCCACCCCGGCCGTTGAAACCGTGATCCTTCGTGGGCTCATCGCCAGTCCATCCGGGCTGGTGATCCTTTCAATGGAGCGCAACACGTTCTTATAATTCAGCAGCGGCTCCCCCATTCCCATAAAAACGATATTGCTGATCTTCTTCCCGTATTCCTTTTCACATTGCTTATTGATGATGGCCGCCTGGTCGTAGATCTCGTCGAATTCAAGGTTTCGTTCTCTTTCAATGTAACCCGTGGCGCAGAACTTACAGCTCAGCGAGCAGCCGATCTGGGAAGAAAGGCAGGCGGTGTAGCGCGAAGAGGTGGGGATGAGCACCCCCTCCACGAAATGCCCGTCGTGGGTGATGAATCGGGTCTTGATGGTGCCATCCTCCGAGGTTTGCACCGTATCGATCTGCAGGACAGGGAAGCTGAAAGATGCTGCCAGCTCGGCCCTCAACTCCTTGGAGAGGTTGGTCATCTCATCAAAGCTCCTGGCTGCCTTGAGCCAGATCCACTCGTAAACCTGTTTCGCCCGGAATTTTTTGTCGCCCTTCTGGAGGAAATAACCCTCTAAATCATTGAGACTGAGGTGACGAATATTGGGCAGGCCCTGTTTTTTCATTGTGCAAAGATAATCACTTGGATATCGGATTTCGGACTAGATCCTTTTAGGGTGTTAGAACACGGATCTTTATGATTGTTATGATTTATTATGATGCTGTTAGAAAAGCCCTGATTAAGAAGTAACATGTTTTCGACCAAAAGAAAAATCATAACCAATCATAACAATCATAAAAATCAGCGTTCTAACCGAACTAAGAAAGAAATTAAACCTTCAGCCCCATTGGTCGTCTAATCTGTTTCACAAGACTTTAGCATTTCCGCTACGCAGGTTATGGAAATCACGAACCGTCTAAAACTAAAATTATAACCATGAAAAGAATCATTTTATCCGCCCTGATACTCTCAATGGCTGTTGCCGTTCAGGCCCAGGACAAAGATCATCGCCGTGGGCACGGCAAAAGAGGCCATCACGGCCAGGTGATGGAGAAGCTCAACCTTACTGAAGAGCAGAAGGCCAAATTCAAGGCAGAGAATGAAGCCTTCCGCAACCAGGTAGCCGACCTGAAAAAGAACGAGAACATCACCGTGAAGGAATTCAAATCCAAAATGGAAACCATCCGCAAGGATCACAAGACAAAAACCCAGAACATTCTTACCGCCGAGCAAAAAGCCCAGGTCGAAAAAATGAGAGCTGAGCAGAAAGCAAAGCGCGAAGAGTTCACCCAAAAGCGTGGCGAGAAAATGAGCGAAAAGCTTGGTTTGACTGCCGACCAGCAGGCAAAGATGAAAGCCAATCGCGAAGGTTTCGCCGCCAAGATGAAATCCATCCGCGAGAATAAATCACTCGACGAAGCTGCCAAAAAAGAGCAGATGAAGAGCCTGATGCAATCGCAGAAAGAATCCATGAAATCCATCCTCACCGAAGAGCAGTTGAAGAAGATGGAAGAAATGAGAAAATCCCACGATGGCAAGCGCAAGTCACGCGACGGTCGCGATGGCGCACGCAAGCAGAACATATAATAATCCCTGCCCTATAAAGATAAGCCGCCCGGTGGGCGGCTTTTTTATTGGGAGATAATTCCGAACTTTTTCACACAAAAACAAACAATTCCGAACATTTCCGCACAAAAACAAACAAATCCGAACATTCGGCCCTTGCAATAAGCTGGGAGTCAGTCACAAGCAAAATTCAATGCATCATTTCTTCGATCATCCTTCGATGCGTTTCTTCGTTCGCGCTTCGTTCGCGCTTCGTTCATCCTTCGTTATGGCTTCGTGCCGGCTTCGAAAATTTTCGAAGGAAGGACGGAGGATGCACGGGGCGAACACGCAGGAAGCCCGGCCGCGGGTCGGAGATTGAAGAGGTAGCGGAGGAAACGGGCGGAGAAGACGGGCGGAGAAGACGGGAAGAATGGAAGACGGGAAGGGTTATAACAGTTCTTACCGTCTTACCGTCTTCTCCGCTAGAACTCCTTCCCCAGAGAAAAACTCAATGCGCTGTATCCTTCATAGCAAATCAGATTCAATATTATTCGCCTTCACATACTCTCTAATTCTGTCGTCAAGATCCTCCTGGTACCACTCTGTATGTAACGCATCGTTGGGATCTCTGAATGTATCATTAAAAAACTTAAACTCCTTGATCATATACTCTTCAGACACTTCAATAGAGTCAATGTATTCTTCAAGATCCTTTCTTCCAATTTTGTAGTTGGGAGTATCCAGGTCCCTAACTATTCTGAATGCATCCCTGGAATAATCACTTTCTGAAATGCTATAAAAGTTTCCCTCTCCTCCGTAATAATCGTGAACGATCCATAGCTCACTAAATGTGAAATAACGCTTAGTTAGAAA
>CAMLEM010000202.1 GCA_946479005.1 uncultured Chitinophagaceae bacterium
CGTTGCATTCGCTGCTCCGTGGCGCCGTGGTCCCTGAGCTTGTCGAAGGGCTGCGTCCGGATGTTGGCTGTTCACTTAAAATTCGCCTTCATCACCCGCATTACATTCCCTCCAAGAATTCTCTTAATGGACTTTTTCGAGTAGCCTCTCCGGATCAGCTCATCCGTGATCTTCGGATAAGTCGTCACATCTTCCAGCCCTACAGGTAAAGAAGACACCCCCTCAAAATCAGAACCAATGCCCACGTACCTGTCGCCTACCAGCTTAACGATATAATCAATATGATCCACCAGTTCTCCAAGGGTGGGTCTCAGGGGATCGAGGTGCTCCGCCCTGTAAGCCCGCCATTTTGTTCTTTTTTCGGCGGAATCCGTCCCGGCATTGGCTTTCATAAAAACCGCCCGTTCATTGTCGAGGTGGTTCTGCATCTCCACCCATTTACGGCTGATGAACCCGGAATAAAAATTAATGCAGATCACCCCGCCGTTTCGCGCGACCGCTTTGATCTGGTCATCCTTCACATTCCTGAACACGGGGCAGAGAGCCCATACGGAACTATGTGAAAGCATTACCGGCTTGCTGCTGGTTTCGATCGCATCATAGAAAGTTCTTTCACCCACATGCGAGAGGTCCACGATCACCCCAAGCTCATTCATTCTTTTCACTACCTGCTTCCCGAATGCCGTCAGCCCGATATGTTCAAGGCTGTCGGGCCTTTCGGTTTCATCCATCGCGCTGCTGGCCCAGGAATGACTGTTATTCCAGGTCAAGGTGAGATACCGCATTCCCCGGGAGGCGAGATCATCCAGCCTGGCCAGGTCGTCGAGGATCATATGCCCGCCTTCCACACCGATCAGCGCCGCAAGCTTCGCTTCCCTCAGCGTTCTTTTCACATCTTTATAATTCAGCACCAGCCTCATCCTTGAAGGGTTCTTCAACAATAATTTATTCAGCGAATCGATCTCCTGGAGCGCGTCTGCATAGAAATTGGCGGTACGCGGTTTCTCACCCGTCCAAACAGAAAAGAACTGAACGTCCACGCCCCCTTCCTTCAGGCGGTCCAGGTCCGTATGCCCTACGACCGTTCTCTGCGAAATATCAATGCCATCCAGAACGCCGGATGAGAGAACATCATTGTGCGTGTCGATCAGGATGGCGCGCTGATGGAATTTGCCGGAAGATTGCGCCTGGGTCGTGGCGGACCAGCACAAGAGAATTATTAATGCCGTAAGCTTCATAATGGATTGGGAAGACTAAGCTAACCATTTCGTAGGAACAGGCAACTAACAGCGGGATGCGGAAAATGCAAAGTACACGCAGAGGACGCAAAGCACCAGCCTGGAATTTAATAGGGTTTACTTCAGGGTAAAATTTTCCAGGAACTTGGTATTAAAGTCTCCGCTCCGGAACCGCTCGTCCTGCATCAGCTGCAAATGGAAGGGGATGGTTGTTTTGATCCCTTCGATCACATACTCACTAAGCGCGCGGTACATTGTCTGGATCGCTTCCTGCCTTGTCTGCGCCACTGTGATCAACTTGGCGATCATCGAATCGTAATAAGGAGGAATCACATAGCCCGCATACACGTGGCTGTCCACCCGCACCCCGTGACCTCCCGGCTGGTTCAGGGAAACGATCCTCCCGGGTGAGGGACGAAAATCATTATAGGGATCCTCCGCGTTGATGCGGCATTCGATGGCGTGGTTCTGGGGAACATAATCAGCGCCTGAGATCTTCTCTCCCATCGCGATCTTGATCTGCTCCTTGATGAGATCATAATTGATCACCTCCTCCGTCACACAATGTTCCACCTGGATACGGGTGTTCATCTCCATAAAATAAAAGTTCCGGTGCTTGTCAACCAGGAACTCAACCGTTCCGACGCTTTCATAATTGATCGCCTGCGCCGCTTTCTTCGCGGCCTCTCCCATTTTCATCCTGAGCTCATCGGTCATAAACGGGGAGGGCGATTCTTCCACCAGCTTCTGGTGCCTGCGCTGGATGGAGCAATCCCTTTCACTTAAATGGCAGACGGTGCCGTACTGATCTCCGGCTACCTGGATCTCGATATGACGGGGCTCTTCCACGAATTTCTCCATATAGATCCCATCGTTCTTGAAGGATGCTGCTGCTTCGGCTTTGGCAGTGCTGTAAGCTCTTTCCATTTCAGCAGCTTCCCACACGATGCGCATTCCTTTTCCCCCACCTCCCGCAGTTGCTTTCAGTATCACGGGGTAACCCATATTTTTTGCAAGCCCCAAAGCCTCGTCCAAACTTTTCAACAGACCTTCTCCTCCCGGAACCACGGGCACACCGGCTTTGATCATCGTTTCCTTTGCGGTGATCTTATCTCCCATTGAATTGATCATCCCGGGAGTGGGTCCAATGAATTTTATCCCGTGATCATTACAGATCTGCGCAAACTTTGCATTCTCCGCGAGAAATCCATAACCGGGGTGGATGGCATCGGCATTGGTGATCTCGGCAGCAGCCATCAGGTGAGCGATATTCAGGTAGGAATCGCTGCTCTGGGGCTTACCAATGCAAACCGCCTCATCGGCAAACTTCACGTGCAGGCTGTCGCGGTCTGCCGTTGAATAAACGGCCACCGTTTTAATTCCCATTTCCCTGCAGGTCCGGATCACGCGAAGCGCGATCTCACCACGGTTCGCGATCAATATCTTTTTGAACATTATTATGAATTGATAAACAGTAAGAACATCAAAGAGGATCTACAAGGAACAAAGGCTGATCATATTCCACAGGGGAAGCATCTTCCACCAGCACCTTCACGATCTTGCCTTTCACTTCACTTTCGATCTCATTGAATAGTTTCATCGCTTCGATGATGCATACCACCTTACCGGGGCTGACCTCGGAGCCCACGTCAACGAGATTTGGTTTGTCGGGAGAGGGCCTGCGATAGAAAGTCCCGATCATCGGGCTTTTAATGGTGATCAGGTTCCCGGTACCAGAGTCGGCGGGCTTCTGTTTTTCCTGGCCGGGAGCCGGGGCCTGAGCCTGCTGGGGTGCCATTACCTGCTGAGGCATCGCCTGGGTGGGAGCCGACATCACCTGCGTGATATGTTCTTCCTTTTGCCTGATGGTTACTCTAAAATCTTTTTGCTCAATGGTTAGTTCACCAATATTGGATTTGTTGATCATCTTGATCAATTCCTGTATCTGCTTAAAATCCATATTTTTCAATTTAGTAGACTGTTTTGGTTCAATAGCCGGCTGGAGTAGGTACGGGTTTTTGAGGCAGGGGGCTAAGGTAATGATGTAATTGAGTAAAGAAAGGATTTTTGGCTGTTTTTTGCTTAAAATGGCCCAAAAGCACATAAAAATGGCCTAAAATCATCCGATTTCAGGCCATTTTTTGAAATTTTTGGAAGATCACTCCTTCACTCTTTCTACGTATTCCCCGGTCTTTGTATTAATGCGGATCAGCTCGCCTTCGTTTACAAACAGGGGCACACCCAGGGTGGCTCCTGTTTCCAGGGTAGCCGGCTTCAGCGTCCTGGTGGCAGTATCCCCTCTCAAACCCGGCTCGGTATAGGTCACCTGCAGAACGATCTTATCGGGCAATTCGGCGCCGAGCACCTGGTCGTTCTCGGTGTTCACCAAAACCCCCACTTCCTGCCCTTCCTTGAGATATTGCGGCGCATCAATGGTGGCCTCCTGCAGTGCGATCTGCTCGAAGGTCTCATTATCCATAAAATTATAACCCGTGTCGTCCTTGTAAAGGAACTGGTAGGTTCTTCTTTCCACGCGAACGGGATAGATCGTATCACCTGAGTTCCAGGTTTTTTCGATCGTTCGATTGTTGTCAACGCCTTTCAGCTTGGCCCAGACTTTCGCGGCGGCGCGCGCCGTTTTATTCTCGCCGAATTCCACCACGCTATAAAGACTTCCATCCAGGTTGAGGATCAGCCCCCTGCTTATATCTGCCGTATTCGCCATAAATTTTTTTTGAGGCGGCAAAGATAAGGGCTAAACCGGCTTCAGCAAGGGTTCAACTTCGGTATTTATCAATGAGAATTCAGAACAATTTAAAGTACATTCGTACGCCTTATGAGTCGTGCCTGCTTACGCCCCCTGTTACTGGTTTTGATGGTTTTATTCTTCAGGAATTCTTCCCAGGCCCAATTACAGGTCACAGAGATCAATAACGCCACCCTGCTCGCGCAGAAACTGGTAGGTGAAGGCGTCATTGTCACCAATGCCACGATGACGAACACCGGCGGGATC
>CAMLEM010000203.1 GCA_946479005.1 uncultured Chitinophagaceae bacterium
GTATGTGTTGGTGTGGGCGAGGTGGAGCTTCCTCCGTCGCCAAAATCCCATTCATAAGTAAGTATGGCATCTACGGAATTGATCGTGGGGAAGATATTCACAGTGTGCGGAATGCAGCCCCTTTCAGGGAAGGTGGAAACAGTCACCTGGGCTCTGCGAATGTTGATGAAAGCGGGCTTGGAGATCGTGTCTTTGCAGCCGGTGGCGGAAGTGACGATCAATGTGACATCATAACTTCCATACGCTGTGTACGTATGAACCGGGTTCTGCTGGGTGGAGGTCCCACCATCTCCAAAATCCCATTCCCATCCTGTTGCACCGCCGGAAGTGATATCCTGGAAATTCACCGTAAGATCGGGCTGGCACTTGCTTACAACAGGTGCGGTGAAGTCAGCAACGGGTGGTGCATTTACCGTGATCGTTTGAGAACTGGAATCAGCGCAGGCCGGGTAAGTATTGTACATCCACACAGTATATGTTCCGGGGACGGCGTAAGTATGAGAAGCGTTCAATCCCGTGGCGCTGTTGCCGTCGCCGAAATTCCAGGTCGTGGAAACCGGGGCGGGCGTTGAGGTGTTTGTAAAATCAATGGGAATGTTGGGACAAACAGTTGAGGAGATATCAAAATCAGTGGTATATCCGCCGATGACGATGGGATTACTTCGCACTGTATCCGTACAACCCTGGGTACTCGTTGCGATAAGGGTTACGATATAGGAACCCTGGTTTGTATACGTATGAAGCGGGCTTACAGCCGTGGAGAAATTTCCATCTCCGAAATCCCATTGGTAACTGATGCTACCCGGGCCGGTGGTGTTATTGGTGAAACTGATGGTGGAAGGCGCCCTGCATTCGATGGGAGGCGTATGTGTAAATGTCGCATCCACACCTCCGTTGATGACGATATAATTCGGGCGGGTAAATGTTTTTACGCAACCCTTATCATTCGTCACCTTGAGTGTAACAGTGAAGGAGCCACTGTTCGTGTAAATATTCACCGGGTTTTGCTGGGTGGATGTATTGCCATCTCCGAAATCCCATTGCCAGCTCACATTCGTGTTGCCGATACCGGGTGTGGACAGGTCACTGAACTGTACTGGTTTAGGGAAACAGCCGTTGGTGCTGTTCCCGGTAAAATTGACGGTGGGTGGTTCATAAACCGTTACATAGGCGGTTCGAACCAGTATGTTCGTGCCACTTGAATTCGTTACCCGCAGGCTGACGTTGTAAGCACCCGGCGTGAAATAAGTCGCGGTCGGATTTCTTAAGGTGGAGGTATTCCCATTTCCAAAATCCCACAACCAGGCAGTGGGGTTCCCGGTAGACTGATCGGTAAAATTTACGATGAGCGGTGAACAACCTGCCAACGGTGTCCCGATGAAATTAGGGGTTGGCGCCTGGGCGTTCAGGGAAGTACTGCCAAACCATAAAAAGGCCGTGGTCAACAGCTTGCAGAGGTTATGGCGGATACTGGCCTTCAAGACGGTTTGTTTACAGTTGTATACGGGTTTCTAAAACGGAATTTTTTATCAAAAATTATTCCTAATCAAAGCTTTGGCTACAGTAAGTGAGATCGATCAATAAAATACCGGAATTCAAAAGCAGGTCGGTGTCATCGTTACCATAGACCAATGACCAGGGCCATTGTTTAAGAATAACGATAAGATTTTCACGGGTAGGATATCATTCCTTGTCAAGGCGCATCAATTTCGTCTCACCTCCAATATTCTGGGATGCTGTTACGTGGGTCCAGCTTTTGTTCACGATGTTCCTGGTTCCATTCACGAGTACGATGGGGTGCACCGCACCGCTGAAATTTGCCCAGGTCGTTTGCGCGGTGGAGTTGCCATCCCATTGGCCTGTTTGTTCAACGGACCCATTGTTGATCGCGTCAACCGTTTTGTTCTTATGATACTTGAAACGATAGGCGGAGAAATCTGCCGTGATGTTGTTGCCGTTGTGTGTAAAGCTGCTAACCTTCCACTGGCCTGTGGTCATCGCCAGCAATACAAGGTCTTCTGCCTGGTTTTGGATGGCTTTTTCGCAGCTACCAAAAAGCAGGAGCACAGCAAAGCAGGATAAGGTTCGGTTCAGGATCTTCATAGTTGAAGCTAAATTAGTTATAAAACCTTGATTATGCAATCGCGGGAGCGGTTTTCCGCCTTATCTTTCTAATGCGAATATTGTGCCTCAAGACTTTTTCAAATGAAAAAAATCCAACTTACTGCTTTATTCCTCTGCGCTTTATACATCTGTGCGGCCCAAAAGCCCGAAGACAGGCTCCGGGACCTGGGGGACAGACTCCCGATCGAAAAGGTTTATCTCCATTTTGACAGGGAAGTCTATATCGCCGGAGAAACCGCGTGGTTCAAGGCATACCTGGCTTCCGATTACCTGCCGGATACGATCAGTACGGTATTATATGTGGAGCTGCTCAGTGATCCTTCCACTGTGATTTCGAAAAAAGCATTGCCCGTGCTATTCGGTGCCACCAATGGACAATTCGAGATCCCTGATTCCCTGCCATCGGGTAACTACCTGGTACGCGCCTGGACGGCATCCCAGCTCAATCACGACCCCGCTTTCATTTTCAAGAAACCGCTCCGTGTTTTTGGCCGGCCGAATGAGCGGATCTATGAGACTCCGCGGCAGGAAACAAGGGTGGAATTTTTTCCGGAGAGTGGAAATTTCGTTTCAGGCATACAGAATACGATCGCCATCAGGGTGACTAATGAGCTGGGCCTCCCGGTTGATTTTAAGGGGAAATTGTTTGATGAAATGAACAGGTTGGTCGCAGATTTTGAAACCCTGCACGACGGACTTGGAATGTTCGACCTGGTTCCTTCGATTCAAAAATATTACGTGGTTAATGCAAACGAGGTGGACGGGAGAAGGTATCTTTTGCCTGCAGTGTCAGGATCCGGTGTTGTTCTTAGCACCATTCCGCACCCGCAGGGGCATTTGTTTGAACTTCGCCAGAATGAGAAGGATCCCTCCCGAAAAGCATCCTATATCATTGGACAAATGCAGCATCACGTGGTTTTCCGAAAGGAGATCAAAGGTGAAAAAGATTTTTCGGGATTGATCAACACCACCCGTCTCCGGTCAGGCATTCTTCACATTACCGTCTTCAACGATGCGGGGATACCCCTGGCGGAGCGCCTGGCATTTATTAATAACCGGGAGTATGTACAGGATGCGGAATTGATCCTTGACAGTATCGATACAAAAGCGAAGTCCAGGAACAAGTTCCGCCTCCAATTCAGGGATACCATCCAGGGAAATTTTTCGGTCTCGGTGGTGGATCCGGATTATGAGGCTTTACCGGCGCGCGAAGAGAATATTTATTCATCCTTCCTGCTGAGCGCCGACCTGCGGGGCTACATTCACGATCCTGCCTGGTATTTCAGAAAGGATGATGAATTCACCAAAACAGCACTTGATCTTGTGATGATGACCAATGGATGGAGAAGATTTTCCTGGACCGCGATCCCCGGAGCGGCAACGGCTTTCGCAGATCCGGGCTTTATCCGTTTCTCGGGAAGGGCCACGCTGAGGGGTTCAAAAAAACCCGTTGAGAACCGTTCCCTGCATTTTTACATCGTAGGTGCCGATTCCGCGAGAAACCTGATGACAGCCAGGACGGATGGAGGCGGACGTTTTCTTCTGGATTCTTTGATGTTTTTCGGTCCTGCACGCATCCTGGCCTCTGATTCCAGGGGGAAGAAGGGCGTGTTTATCGATATACACCTGGACCCGGATTCCTTGCACAGGTCTTTTGATCTTCCGGATCCGGGGGCTGTTCCGCTGAGCGGGTTTGACCTTATAGCGCAGGTTACAAAAACGATGATCGCAGAAGATTATGAAAGGATCCGCACAGCATCCGGAACAATGATGCAGGGGGTGACGATTAAAGCAAGAACCAGGTCACCCCTGCAGGAGGTGGAAGAACGGTATGCCAGCGGGATGTTTTCAGGAATGTCGGAAAGAACCTATGATCTCACCAACAATAAAGAAACGGAGGCATACCTGAACATTTTCGATTACCTGCAGATAAGGGTGCCCGGTTTGCAGGTGGGTACGGATGGAGCGGAATATGTTGTGTATTACCGGCAGGGTCCTTCGGTGAGTTCAATGGGGGAGATCCCTATGACACTTTTTCTCAATGAGGTGGTGACGGATGCGAACACCATTGCCACCATCCCTGCGAATGAAGTGGCCCTGGTGAAAGTGTATTCAACCTT
>CAMLEM010000204.1 GCA_946479005.1 uncultured Chitinophagaceae bacterium
CCTGGGTTTTAGGGGAGAATCCGGGAAGCCGTTGATGATCGAATTGAGTACTGATTTAGCAGACTCATCTTCCCGCTGCCTGATATAATAAACCGCTTCAATGTAGAGGAGCTGGGGCGTCCAGTAGTTCTGGCCGTATTTCGCATCCGCTTTTTTCTTTTCCGCGATCGCCTCTGCGAAATTTCCTTCGATGAAAAGATCGTAGATCTGCTCATAGGTCTTCGTGGCCTCTTCTTTCACCGAGATCCGTGGGTTTTTTCCCGACTGTACGATCGTGGTAAAATCGCTGGAAGGATATTTATCGCTTAACAGGTTGGCCATTGCCTGGGCCTGTTGCTGATCGCCCGTTTTCCGGTAACAGTAATATAAATTGAACAGCACCTCATCCATTTTCGCGAAGGCGGGGAAGCGTGTCCTGAGCTCTTCCATTGTTTTGATCCCCTGTTCACAATCTTCGATCTCCTGCATATAGATCTTCCCGGCGGTGAAGAGCGCTGATTGAAGGGAGTCGTTCGATGCCTGTAATTGTTCCGGGGTGAGTGGCAGATCCGCAGACAGCTTTTCAAAATCGATCTCGGCTCCACTGATACCCTGTCCTTTTCCCGGCTGGGTCTTTGTATTTCCCTGGTTTGCATTATTCCCTGTTCCGGTGTTCATACCGGTGAGCACGGCACTTCTTCTCCAATTATCAACATTGGGACGGTTTCCCCATTTCCCCTTGAATTCATTCAGGCCCCGCGATTTTGAGTTGTCGTTGTAGAAATACCATTCGCCCCGGGTTTCAACGGGAAATAGGTTGGGATTGGAGACTGTAATGGGGTTGGATATTGCCCCCGGATCATCTTTCAATCCCTGCTTCTTCCTGATCTCGCGAACGAGTTTCCTGATGTATTCAGTTCTTTCCTCTTCCGGCATTGCTGCGATCCGCTGCAGGCTGTCTTCCCGGGCTATCATTTCCGTTGCATCCGCCAGTCTTCCGAGCATATCCTTTCTCGACGCCAGCTCCTCCAGGTTGGTGATGGAGGGGTCTCCCAGGTTGAGGCTGTCATAAAAATTATAAGCCTGCCGGTATTGTTTACGGGCATAAGAGAGTTCTGCAAGCTGTAGAAATGTCTTGTTTCGCTGCGAAGGATTGTTGGCGAGGAATTCCGTGCTTTTTTTCAGAAGATCTATGGCCGCTTCTATGTTATTTCCCTGCAGCTGCATCTGGGCTGCCATATAATAAATGATGTCCTCGTAACCATCATACTTGTCCCGTTTGGCCATTCGAAGCAGGTCTGCCACGTTCTTTTCAATGGTCCTTTCTCCCTCATCCTTGTTCACCCGTATCGCATAGAGCCTGGCATAGATATCCATTATGGGATTGGTGGTATGCGTGGTTACGCGGGCATAATATTTTTCCGCTTCCTTGAAATTTCCGGCCATCTCGAACATTTGCGCGGCCAGGAACTCCCAGCGCGCTTTTTCCTGGAGATTGGTGGCATTATCGAGGGCTTCAACAAGATGCGTGGCTGAACTGTCCCACATCTGTTGTTTGTAGAACCAGAAGGCCTGCACTTCGTGCAGATCATCCTGCAATCTTTTCGGGAATAGAGGGTCTGTTCTGAGCGTCACGATCAGGCTCGCCGCTTCGGCAAGCTGGTCCTGGGCGAGGAAATTCCGTATCTGCCAGATGAAAGCATCATTGCGGCTGGGAGGCTCGGAAAATACGCGGCGCGTAAAACTGTTTTTTTCCTTTGTAGAAATACTGTTCGCCGTGTTTCCATCGCGGGTACTGCCGATGGTGATGTAGTAGCCATCTTTTTCTTTCGGGGCAAAGGCATAGTTGATAAACTGGAACATCAGGTATGCCGAGTCAAACTCTTTGCGCAGGTAATAGGAAGCTCCCCATAGCAGGTAGAGGTTATCCACCCAGTCATTCCTGAGATCGTGAAGCGCAATACCCGTTGAGGCCTTGTAGGTTATGGAATCCAACTGGATCGAATCACGGGCGGTGACGTCAAGGGAATAGTTGTAAAAGGAGAGCAGCTTCGAGAAATCGTCAGTATAGGCTGATTTGGCGCGCTCCAGCACCTCGTTCAGCTTGTTGTTCGCGTTGAAATAGTAGTTGTAATGCGTGACGGTGTTCTGTATAAATCTCCGGGGCAGGGTGAACTTTTTCTGGTTGGAACGTTCTGACCGAAGCACGCGGTCCTCATATTCCTCCGGTTTTTCAATTTCAAAATCGATCCCTAACTGGCTGAAAGCCGGCGAGCTGAAATGAAAAAGGATAAGGAAGAGGGCCGTCCTCCACGTATGACGAGGGGTTCGCATTGTCGGGCGCAATCTAAACGCTTATAAACTGAATTTCAAATATTTTAGTATAAAAATAGGCCATTTTTTTCGCTGGTTTTTGAGGAGCGGCGACCTGCATTCCTTACCTTTAAAAACCTAAATATCTGCTATGATAAAACTGGATGCCGGCTCCACCCTGAAAAGGTTGCGGAACAGGTACCGCCTGGTGGTAATGAACGACGATACATACGAAGAAGTTGTAACGTTCAAGTTATCAAGAATGAGTGTGTACATTATGCTAAGCAGCATTTTCGTGTTATTGGTAGGCCTGACGGTGGCCCTGATCGTTTTCACCCCGTTGAAATACTACATCCCAGGCTTTAATGACCTCAAAGGCGGCCGGGAATTACGCGAGATGAAATACCAGGTGGACGAGATGAATACCCGGGTAAAGAACCTGGAACAATACAATGCCGGACTGATCAAGGCGTTATCAGACAAGCAGACCGTGGCCCTGGATACCGCATTACTTGACGTACCCAGGCCTGAGCCCGACATACAATGATCCGCATTAGTTGACTTTTACGAAATAGATCTTTAATTTACTGAAATCACGACCTAAAGAGAATCCTATGTTTAACGCAAAAAACAAAACCGAAATGCAAGCAGAAAAAACCAACGGCAATGGAGGCGCTACCCTGATCAGCGCAGGTACCACCCTGAAGGGTGATATCAGTAGTAATTCCGACCTCCGGATAGATGGCACCGTGATCGGCAACGTTCATAGTACCGCCAGGATCGTCATTGGCGCCAATGGTGTGATCGAGGGGGATTTGAGCGGGAACCAGGCCGACATTATCGGGAAGGTTTCCGGGAATATCCGTACGAAAGAACTTCTCCAGCTGCGCGGAGAGTGTATCGTTACCGGGAATCTCTATGCCGGAAAATTGCAGGTGGAGCCCTCCGCCACTTTCAACGGGCAATGTCATATGGGTGGAAATGTAGTGGAGATGCAGAAAGATGAGCTATCGCCGGCCGCCGTCCAATAACAACCGCGACCTGCTGAAATACGCGGCTATGGGCAGCCAGATACTGGCGCTCCTGGCCGTTTCTGTGTTCCTTGGATTAAAAGCAGATCAATGGCTGAAGACCTCGCCTTTGTTCGCCTCTGCCTTACCTTTGATCTCGCTGGTAGGGATGTTCATCAAGATCTACCAGGATACATCCCGGAAAAAATGAATAAACGAAAGATCATTCTCATCAGGCCACTATTGCTGGTGTTCGTCTTTGTCACCGGCATCATTGTGGCAGGCCGCTCCTGGCTGATTTCGCAGGGGATAGATCCCACTGTATTGCTGGTAGGAAATATCATCGTATGGGGCGCCACGATGTTATCCCTTTTTGTGTTGATGAGAGGGGAGCGGGCCACCCGGCCGCAAGCTTTTGTGCGGTCGATGTATGGAAGTTTCCTACTTCGCTTCTTCCTGATCCTCATCGCCGCTTTCGCGTATATTATGACGGCAAAAAAAGAAGTGAACAAGCCCGCCCTGATGATCCTCGGCGGTTTGTATATCCTTTATGCCGGGTTGGAGATCTCTGCACTGATGCGTTCCCTGAAGAATAAGAACAATGCCCCGGAAAGAAGTTCCCCTTGATCACCTCGGGAAATACCTGCCGGAAGGTACGGCGCCCACGGTGCTGGAGTACCTCACGATCCACCGCGTGCACCTAACGATAACGCGTGAACGAAGATCAATCCTCGGAGATTACCGCCACCGTACCACGGCGGCCAATCACCGGATCAGTGTCAACGGGAATTTGAATCCCTATGCCTTCCTGATCACGCTCCTTCACGAAATGGCCCACCTGTTGACCTTTGAACGATATGGGAACCGGGTGGCCGCGCACGGCGGCGAATGGAAAGGCCTTTATGGGCAGTTGCTCACCGGATTTTTGGACAATCATACC
>CAMLEM010000205.1 GCA_946479005.1 uncultured Chitinophagaceae bacterium
AATACAGGTAATATCCTGGGACAGATCAATACACCGCCCGGGAACCTGATCACTAATGACGGGGCTACCCTGGGCAGGGTCCTGTTTTATGATAAGAACCTTTCGCTGAACAATTCGATCTCTTGCGCATCCTGCCATAAGCAACAGAATGCCTTCTCAGATAATGTGAAATTCAGCCCCGGATTTAACGGGGGTAGCACAGGCAGGAATTCGATGACGCTCGTAAATGCACGGTATTATCCCAATGGTATGTTTTTCTGGGATCAACGCGCTGCCACCCTGGAAATACAGACCCTGATGCCGATCCAGGACCACGTGGAAATGGGTATGACCCTTGCCCAACTCGAAGCAAAATTGAGGGGCCTCTCCTATTATCCGCCCCTTTTCACCAAAGCATTTGGCAATGATGTCATCAATAGTGACCGGGTTTCAAGAGCCCTGTCCCAGTTCGTGAGATCGCTTGTATCGTACCAGTCGAAATACGATGCGGGCCGGGCAAATTTCCCGGCGCAGCCACCTCCTCCTCCCAATGCGGTCTTTCCAAACTTTACGCCCCAGGAAAACAGGGGCAAAGAGATCTTTTTATCGCCGCTGGGAGGTTGCGCTCCCTGTCACGGCTCAGAAACCTTTACTGCCCCCTCAGAAAAAAATAATGGTCTCGATATGATGACCATTGACCGTGGATTTGGTGCCATAACCAACAACCCCGTGAATGATGCGCAATTCAAAGTGACGACCCTTCGTAACGTGGAGCTCACTGCGCCATATATGCACGACGGCCGGTTTAACACGCTGGAGGAAGTGGTTGAACATTACAGCACCGGAGTCAAAAATCATCCAACGCTTTCTCCCCAGCTTAGGCTTCCAAACGGGCAACCACGAAACATCAATCTCACTCCCGCTGACAAGGCCGCCCTTGTAGCATTCCTGAAAACGCTCACTGACCATACCTTGTTAAACGAGGTAAAATATTCCAACCCCTTTAAATAGAATTTTTTCCTGCTCTCAACATTTCGGGGTACCCCCATCCTTTTGTCAGCGCATTCACCGCCCTCGCGATCCGTTTAGTACGGGTTTCTTCGGTCTTCGCATCATCGATCCATTTACTGAAATACCGTTGATGGGAGCCCGTCAGCGAAAGAAAATGTTTTTTCGCCGCTGGGTCGTCCTCCAGGCAGGCAAGGAAATCGCCGTTAAACACGAAGGCCGTTTTATCTTCTTCCAGCGATACCCTGACAAGGGCTCCCGCCCTTTTCCCGATCGCCTTGCGCAATGTGGCGTTCAATACAAAAATAAAATCGCCTCCTCCCATCGGGAGCAGCGACACTCTTTTAACAGGATGGGAATCTAATTTCCCTTTCACCTTGAACTCCCTCCGGTTTCCGGGCTTAAGCTTTTGTGCCAGGCCGGCGGGCACTTCGAAATAGGTCCAGCCCGTTTTCTCCCCCTGTTTCCCAAACTTTTTGATCGTTGCTTCGAAGCGAATCATTGCCAAAAAATGAATTTCGGTATTGAAGTTGATATACCTAATACCAATAATATCAAGTTACAAATGACAAGGAGAAAAAAAAAGAAAAAAGGGCTGGTGATCTTTTTTGAAAACTTCGCGAACAGGATCACTCACGCTACCGGGAAGCCAATGGCCTTTATCATCGCATTCCTGGCCATCCTGGCCTGGGCCATCAGCGGGCCCATCTTCGGATTTTCCGACACCTGGCAGCTCATCATCAATACAAGCACTACCATCATCACTTTCCTGATGGTATTCCTCATCCAGCACGCCCAGAACAAGGACACAGCCGCTGTTCACCTGAAGCTGAACGAGTTGATCGCGGCGACAAGCACGGCCAGTAACCGCCTTGTGGATGTGGAAGATCTTACCGCCGAAGAACTCGAAACCCTTAAAAAATATTATGTAAAACTTTCTGACCTCGCCGAGAAGGAGGGCAATATCCATAAGACACATTCCATTGATGAGGCCAATGAAGCCCATAACCGGAAATCAAAAACAGCTTCGAGAAAATAGGGTTTAACTTTTTATTGATAAATGCGGCGAACTCCTGTTCTCTCTCCACGCGCGAAATATGTATTTTCAGCCCTATGAAGTTTCTGGTCGTCCTTTTTCTTTCGCTATTTTCTTTTCTCACTTCTTTCTCACAGGTCTCGGAAACTTCCATCTTTGTCACCAACTCAAAAAAGGAAGCGCTGGCTTCAGCCACCGTAAGAATGGTGAACCGGTTCGATAGTACGAAGATCGCAACGCGCCAGACGAACACGGAAGGACGCGCCCTATTCGGCGGGCTTCCTTTCGATCAATATATCGTAAGGATCACCGCCGTGAACCACGAGCCGCTGGAGAAAGGACTTGTGATCAAGGATCCTAAAGAAGCATTCACTTTCGAACTTGAAATATCAGGAAGGACGCTGGAAGCTGCAGTCGTGGAAGCGCGGCGCCCGCTGATGAGGCAGGAAGATGACAAGACCATCGTGGATCCTGAATCGATCGCCGCCTCTTCAACCAGTGGATTCGAGGTGATCGAAAAAACCCCGGGCCTGTTCGTTGACCAGGATGGAAATATCTACATCAGCAGCCTCACCCCTGCGGTGGTACAGATCAACGGAAGGGAAATGAAAATGAGCGCAGCCGATGTGGCCACGCTCCTGAAAAGCCTGCCTCCTACAGCGATCGCCCGGATCGAGATCGTGCGGCAACCTTCGGCGAAATATGACGCTTCGGGAAGCGGGGGCGTGGTGAACGTGGTTTTGAAAAAAGGAGTGAAGTTGGGAATGACGGGCTCAGTAAATGGCGGGATCCAGCAGGGCGAATACGGAAACCAGTTCCTCGGTTTCAACATCAATAATAATACAGGGGATAAGACCACCTACATCAACCTGAATGTGAACCGGCGTCAAACCCTGGAGATAACCGCCACCGACCGGGTCTTCGCCCCGGACTCGATACTATCGCAAAACGCGACTACCCTCTATGAGTCCACCAATTATTTCGGTGGATTGGGCCACGTGTGGTCCCCTTCAAAACGTACCGAGCTGGAATATTCGGGCAGCATCAGCTTCAACGATTTTTTCAATACCACGAACAATCCCACCAGCTTCAGAAAAGCGAGCATTAACCAGGAATTCAGCAGGCTCGACAACCGGGTCAGGAATGAAGGTCATACGCTGAACATCCGGAACTCATTTACCGTGACGCGGAAGCTGGATACCCTGGACTCCGAATGGAAGAATGACCTCGTTCACAATTATACGGGTAATGAATCCGCGCAGGATTATTTTTCAAGGAACAATGCGCCCATATTCCAGATCACCTCGGGCGATGGGGTATTGGACAATGGCCGGCATTACCTCGCATTTACCAGTGACCTGCGCCTGCGGCTTCCGAAAAAATTCATTTTCGAAACCGGGTTAAAAAGCACGGGACTCTGGTTCAAAAGCCGGGCGGAATATTTCAGTGTCAACCAGGGCGGCTTCCGGGAAAAAGATCTACGCCGGACAAACTCCTTTGATTATACGGAGAATATCAATGCCGCATATGTACAGGGATCCAAAACCCTGGGGAAGGATTTCGTGGCGAAATTCGGTTTGCGGGCGGAGAATACGAATATGGAAGGGCACCAGATCCTGCCGGGAGATACCACGTTCAGGCTGAACAGGACGGATCTCTTTCCCTATGTTTACCTGAGCAAGAACATTATGAAGCTTTTCGGGTTCGATTTCCGTGCCTTCCTGATTTACCGGAGAACGATCAGCCGCCCTGCTTATGAGCAGCTTAATCCTTTTCCCCGCTACGTGGACCAGTTCCTTTCCGAATCAGGCAATCCTTCGCTACGTCCCCAGTTCACCCAAAACTTCGAAGCGAATATCAGCGTGGATGAGCGCCCCATCCTTGCCGTTGGTATCAATGAGACCAGGGATATCTTCACCAGTGTGATCTACCGCGCCGACTCCGGCAACAGCCATACTTTACGCACCTATGATAACCTGGGAAAGAACACCGAATGGTATCTCCGGGGGCTTGCGGCCATACCACCGGGAGGCAAATATTTCGCGGTGATCGTATCTCAGTACAATCATAATTTCTACAGGGGCTTTTACGAAGGGCAGCCTTTGGAATTCAGGAAAGGCACCTGGACCTTTTTTATGTACCAGCAGCTGAAGCTGGGCAGGCTCTCACAAATTTCGATGCACGGATACCTGCGACTGAAAGGCCAGCAGCAA
>CAMLEM010000206.1 GCA_946479005.1 uncultured Chitinophagaceae bacterium
TTTCCTCCCTTTCGTATGATCGCTTTGATCAATTGTTCTATCACAAAACGGCCCACGCCCTTCCCCTGTTTTCCCGGCAATACATAAAGTTTGTGAAGCTTGTAGGTGCCGGGATCCAGCAAGCTGATGGAGGCAAAGCCAATGGGCTCGGCACCGTCACTGACAATGATGAACTCGTGCTGTTCTTTCATCTGTTTCCTCAGGGCCGGTTCACTGTACATCAGTTCGAGCATATATTGGATCTGTTCCGGTGGAATGATGGCCGAATAGGTGGGTGGCCAGATCTTCAAACTCAATTCCCGGATCAGGCCGATATCTTTTTCTGAAGCCCGGCGTATGCTCAAATTAGCTGTTGGCTGAAATGTTTGCTGCGAAAGCAGGCGATGGCGAATGATCAGTTTCCACGATAGGCGGAGCGCGACGACGAATGAGATCACCGCACCGGCAAACAGCAGGATGTCGGATATGTATTCTTCAACCTGCGGTGAGGATTGCCAGAAAAGCAATACGTCGTAGGTGCCGTGGAAAAAAACAGCCCAGAACAATCCCAGCGCGAAGAGGCGGTTTCTCTTTGCAGGGTTAAATCTGGCCCTCCCCACGAAATATCCCATCAGTACGCCAAAGGTGGCATGGGCCGGAACTGAAAGGAACATTCGCATCAGGGCCACCTGGTATCCCTGGCCGTGCTGAGCATAAAACAGTACATAGAAAATGTTTTCCAGCGTGGCAAATCCCATCGCCACCATCACCGAATACACGATCCCGTCCAAGGGTTCATCAAAACTGCGCTGGCGGTAAGCATAGATGCGGAGTGCCGCGAATTTGCAGAGTTCCTCGGTGAGTGCCACAACCAGGAAGGCCTGGAGGGCATATCCAAGGGGACTGTTGTCGGTAAATAAAATGAAATATTCTTCAACGAAGACAGCCGGGATGACCATGATCACTCCCCACACGAAGCTCATTATCATATTCAACCGGGGCTCCCGGTTGTAGGCGTCACGATAAAAAATGAAAAGACAGATGGCAAGGCCGGGCGCGATCGCGAGGGCGATGTAATCCATTGTGTAAATATAACAGCCCCGGGTGCAAATTCTCAATTTTCAATGGAGGGCGTGCCGTTCTCCAGGGTGCTGCAAGGAAAGGCGGTCATCGAAGGTCATTGATCCTTCTTCCCGAAGATCCTCCTTAATATTCCTTTCTTTTCTTTTTTTTCATCCACGGGTGAACCGATGGGTTTGCCGTTATCCTTCTTGTTATTCGACTTTGTGGTGGTATCTTTTTTCACCGGCTGGTCTTCCTCATCCTTGTATTCCCTGGATTCGGATCCGATGCTATCATCTCCCCAGCCATAATCCTCTTCACTTCCCACGCCCTGGTCTTCTCCTTCGCCGGCGGGATAGGGATCCGAATCACTGATGATGATATCCGCACTGTTGATCTCGTTCTCATACTCAGCTGGCTTTACGAATTTTGCGTCTTTTTCAATGCCAAGTTTTTTGTTGGCGAGCACTTTTTTAAAAAAGTATTCGCAGATCGGGCGCGCCATCCGCGACCCGTCGCCTTCGTTGGTGATGAACCTGTCGTCGAATCCCACCCAGGAACCGGCCAGCAACTGGGGTGTATATCCAATGAACCAGGCATCCGCATTGTCATCAGTGGTACCTGTTTTGCCTCCCATCTCCGTGGCTCCCACGCGGGTCCTCATTCCGCGGGCCGTTCCCTTATCCACCGTTCCCTGCATCATACGGGTCATCGTATAGGCGGTGATCTCGCTGATGGCCTCCTTGCGGTTGGCGCTATAATCAAATCTTTTGATCACATTTCCGTTGCGGTCTTCAATGCGGCTGATCGCGTAGGGCTTGGTACTGAAACCACGACCTGCGAATATGGTATAGCCCCAAAGCATTTCGTACATCGAAAGGTCGCAGGTGCCCAGCGCAATGGAGGGATAGGGGTCCACCTTCGTGGGGATGTTGATCCTTCCCAGGAAGTCGGCGAACTGGTTCGGCCCCACCTGTTTCATAATATAGGCCGTGGCACAGTTCTTCGAGTAGGCGAGCGCGTTAGCCATTGATATCACGCCACCGGGGCAGCGCTTGCTCGCGGGTACCCAGCCGGAACCGGGAAAGAACTGCGCTGAATTATCGCATTCCGTTTCCGGCGTAAATCCCCTTTCTTCAAGAGCCTGCGCATAGAGGAAGGGTTTGATCGTGGATCCCACCTGCCTCTTCGTCTTCAGGTTCACGTGATCGAACTTGTATGTCTTGAAATTGATACCTCCTACCCAGGCCCGGATCTCCCCGGTAATCGGATCCATTGCCATAAAGGAGGCCTGTTCCATCTGCCGGTGGTACTTGATGGAATCATAAGGGGTCATTACAGTATCTTTTTCCCTTTTCGTATTCCAGGCAAAGATCTTCATCGGCACTTTCACATAGAAGCTTGCCCTGATCTCCTTGTCGCTGAGACCATCTTCCTCCAGGTTCCGCCAGCGGTCAGAATTTTTCATCGCGCGTTCCAGGATATCCTCGTGTTTTTTCCAGATCGTACCATTCTTTATCGAGGAACGGTTGTTCACGTTCTTCTGGAGGGCGGCCATCTGCTGGGCCATCGCTTCTTCCGCATACTGCTGCATCACCGGGTTGATGGTGGTGTAGATCTTCAGGCCATCATCGTAAATGTCATAGGAATCGCCGTTGGCTTTCTTTACATCCTTTAAGGCTTCCCGTAGTTCATCTTTGAGCACTTCCCTGAAATAAGGCGCATACCCGGTGTTTTCATCCAGTTTCCGGTAATTGAGCTTGATGGGGGTGGCCTTGAGTTTCAATGCCTGTTCGGAAGAGATCTTCTTGTTCACTTCCATTTGCCCGATCACCACGTTGCGGCGTTCCAGCGCTGCCTTTGGATTCCGGACGGGGTTGTAGATCGTATTTCCCTTTAGCATCCCCACGAGAAGAGCAGCCTCCTCCACGTTCAGTTGATCGGCCTCTTTCTGGAAGAAAGTACGGGATGCATTTCGGATTCCGTAAATATTATTTCCGAAAGGAACCACATTGAGATACAGGGTGAGGATCTCTTCTTTGGTGAAATTCCTCTCCAGCTTTACCGCAATGATCCATTCCTTTAACTTTTCGATCACCCGCCAGGCCTTGTTCTTGCTTCCCTGGTCGAGCAGGGCCTTGGCCAGCTGTTGTGAAATGGTGCTCCCGCCTCCCTGTCTTCCCGCTGAGAATACTGCCCTTACGGTGGACTTGAAATCGATCCCTGAGTGAGTATAAAAGCGTTCGTCCTCCGTGGCTATGAGCGCGTCGATCACGTGTTTGGAAATATCGCGGTACTTCACGCTGCTACGGTTCCCTCTCTCCCGGTAATATTTTCCCATCAGGGTGCCATCTGCTGCATAAACTTCCGACGACTGAAGGATGGAGGGGTTCTCCAGTTCTGTCAGGGAAGGCATCTTTCCAAATACCCCGAAATTGGCGAATACGATGAGAAGGATAAAGGCGATGACACCGCCGGCGAAAATGCGCCAGAAAATGCGGACTGCTTTTTTCATAGTTATCTCGATGACGAACCCCGAAGTTACTGATTCCCTTATTTTACAGGTAACAGGAAACTATTAAAGAAAATGTAAATAGAAGGCCTTAAAGGGTAATTAAAACTTTCCCGGGATATGCTGTTCCAGGAACTGCCGGTATTTTTCTATATCCTTCGTTTCCTTCAGGATATCAAAGTTCGATTGCGTGAGAACGAGGTAGCTGTATTTTCCCCCTCTCAGCCAGGGAAGGATCTCCGTAGGTGTTTTTGGCTTTGCTTTATCCACGTAGGTTACGGCATCCTGCGCGTTGGCAAAGGGTGAGATCAGCAGGAAGCGGTTGTCGTTGTCGAGCTGTACCAGTTCAAGGCTGAAGGTCTTGTTGTAGTATGTATCACGGTTGTACCGGGAAAAAGCATTCTTCGCTTCGTTTACGAATACGGGATCCACCTTGTTCAGCACAAGTACCACAAAATGCGGGGCATTCGCATCGTGAGAAAAAGCGCCGGGGGTTTTAGGCGGGGTGATGACGGGAGGCTGGCTGGTAGTTGTATCCTTCACCACGGGCTTGGGCTGTGTAACCACAGGAGGGGGAACAGTCCTGGTGCTGTCCTTTGTAACGGGAGGTTCTGTCTTTGTTACAATAGGCTTGGAAGCCACCGTGGGATCTTCATTGCGGGTCACCACCATATTTCTC